>CAJGDU010000129.1 GCA_904502175.1 Clostridiaceae bacterium | reverse complement strand
TTGCGGTCGTAGTACATGCCGAAGGTCCAGGGCTCGTCCGGATGGAACGGAGCGGTGGGCGCGTCCTCCATGTAGAACCGGATACCGATCTTGGCGAACAGCTCCGTTTTGGAGAGGTCGGACGGGGTCTTCGCGACCCGGTTGTAGTCCATGATCTTCAGGTCCGAGGAAGGGAAGGCCACGCTCAGGAAGTAGTTGAACTCTTCCGTGCCGTCGTAGTCCGGGTGCTCGGCGCGCTTGTTTTCGCCCACGCGGTACGCGGAGGCGCAGCGGTGGTGGCCGTCGGCGATGTACAGAGACTCGACGTCTTCGAACAGCGTCGTGAGCCGCTCGGTGAGGACGGGGTCCGAGATGACCCAGCAGCAGGTGCGGACTTCGTCTTTGGTGAAGTCGTAGACCGGCTCTTCCGCCGCCTTCACCGTGTTGATGATGGCGGAGATGTCCTCATGCTTCCGGTAAGTGAGGAAGATGGGGCCGGTGTTGGCGTTGCAGGCCGTGACGTGCTTGATGCGGTCGACCTCTTTCGGCGGCAAAGTGTTCTCGTGCTTTTTGATGACGGAGTTCTTGTAGTCGTCGATGGAGGCGCAGCCGACGAGACCCGTCTGGGTCCGGTTGTTCCAGGTCTGCTCCATGATGTAAAAACCCGGGAGCTCGTCCTGCTCCATGACGCCGTCCGCCTTCATGTGGCGGAGGCTGGCGGCGGCAGTCGCGTAGACCGCGTCGTCATAGTGGTAGGTGTTTCGGGGCAGGTCGATCTCGGCCTTGTCCACGTGCAGGAACGAGTAGGGGTTGCCCTTGACCATCTCTCGCGCCTCGTCTGCGTTCATGCAGTCGTAGGGGAGGGCGGCGACCCGGGAAGCGTATTCCGGGGTGGGCCGCACGGCTCGGAAGGGACGGAAGGTTGCCATAGGTACTCCTCGATTCTCCAATATTGGTTCTCTGTTTATAAAAGTCCGCTAGATTATAACCCATGTCAAGAAAAACGGCAATAGTCCGCCAGATAAAATGACTGTTTCCATGACCACAACATAAAATCGGTCAAAATCATTCATTTCCAAGGTGATATTTGGACTATTTGACGGTAAATTGCCAGATTCCTGAGTAATAATGAACGAACTTTATCGAAAACGGTCATTTTCGATTGCAAATGCGCAGAGGTCGTCCTATAATTAAAAACAGAGGAAATGAGGTGACCACCATGTCCATGCTCACACAGCAGCGCCACGAGGAGATCCTTCGCCAGCTGCAGGAGAAGGGCTCCGTCTCGGTCACAGATCTGACCGAACAGCTGAACGCTTCCGAGAGCACCATCCGGAGAGATCTGCTGGCCCTGGACCGCATGGGTAAACTCCACCGGGTCCACGGGGGCGCCACCCAGACCAAACGGCAGTTCCTCATGAGCGAGGACGCCATCGAAGTCAAAGTCCAGAAAAACATGGAGGAGAAGAAGCGCATCGCCGCCTTCGCCGCCGCGCAGATCCAGCCGGGCGACTTCGTCTATCTGGACGCCGGCACCACCACGCTGCTCATGATCGACTTCATTGAGCCGGGCGATGTCACTTTCGTCACCAACGGCATCATGCACGGCAGGGAACTGGCCCGCCGCGGCTTCAAGGTCTACATCCTCGGCGGCGAGTTCAAAGCCACCACAGAAGCCATCGTCGGCCTGGCCGCCGTCAAGAACCTCAACAACTACAACTTTTCCAAAGCCTTCATCGGCACGAACGGCATCTCGTCCAAATACGGCTACAGCACCGCCGACACGGACGAAGCCTTCCTGAAGACCGCCGCCATTGAACGCAGCTTCGTCTCCTACGTGGTGGCCGACTCCAGCAAGTTCGGAAAAGTTTCCACCGTCACATTCGGAGCGCTCAACAGTTCCGCCATCATTACGGAAGCGCTCCCCGACCAGCGCTATCTCGAACAGACCGTCATCAAAGTCGTCGGAGAATAAGGAGGACTGAAACTATGGTTTATACTGTCACACTCAACCCCGCCCTCGACTATGTCATGCGGTGCGACTATGTCGGCTCCGAAGACATCAACCGGGCCAAGTCCGCAGAGATCCTGCTCGGGGGAAAGGGCATCAACGTGTCCGTCGTCCTCTCCCGGCTCGGCATCCCCACCAAAGCCATCGCCCTGGCGGCGGGCTTCACCGGCCATGAGCTGGAGCGGCTCGTCCAGGCAGAGGGCATCGAGACCGAATTCGTCTACCTCGAAAGCGGCACCACCCGCATCAACGTCAAACTCTTCGCCCAGGAGCAGTTCGATGTGAACGCCCCCGGTCCGGAGGTCACCGACAAGGACATCGACGCGCTGTTCGCGGTCCTGGACAAACTGCAGGAGGGCGATGTGCTCGTCTTAGCCGGCGCCGTGCCCGGCAGCTGTCCCCAGGACATCTACGAGCGCATCCTGAAGCGCCTTGACGGCCGCGGCATCAAGTTCGTCGTGGACACCACCGGCGAAGGCCTCCTGAAGGTCCTGCCGTACAAGCCCTTCCTCATCAAGCCGAACCATCACGAGATCTCCGAACTCTTCAATGACGATGTCAAATCCACGGACGTGGACCTCATTGAAAAGTATGCCCGCAAACTGCAGGAGATGGGCGCCGTCAACGTCCTCGTCTCCCGCGGCAGCAAGGGCGCCACGCTGGTGGATGAGACCGGCGCGGTCAACTCGGAGGGCATTGCCGAGGGCAAGGCCATCAACAACGTGGGCTGCGGCGATTCCATGGTCGCCGGCTTCATCGCCGGGTATGAGACCAAACAGGACTACCGCTATGCTCTGAAACTGGGCTCTGCCGCCGGCGGCGCCTCCGCCTTCAACGACGGACTTGCCCCCGGAGAGCAGATCTGGGAAGTTTATCACAACTTTTTCGAGGACTGAGCGCCTCTCCAAAGTTGTCATATAAGTCATCCAATCCACCATTTGAAACGCATTAGAGAAAAGAGGGTGTATCCAAAAATGAGGATCAAAGACTTACTCAGCGTGGACGCCATCGAGCTCGGCGTCAGTGCAGCAGACAAAGAAGCTGCCATTGACCAGCTCATCGCGCTCCACGACAAGGTGGGGAACCTCGCCTCCGTTTCCGGCTACAAGGAAGCCATCATGAAACGTGAGTCCGAGAGCACCACCGCCATCGGCGAAGGCCTTGCAGTCCCGCACGCGAAGACTGCTGCCGCCAAGCAGGCCGGTCTCGCCGCCATCACCATCCCGGACGGTGTCGACTACGACGCGCCGGACGGACAGCCCGCCACCCTGGCCTTCATGATCGCTGCTCCGGAAGGCGCCGGCGATGCCCATCTGGAGATCCTTTCCAGACTGATGGTCATGCTGATGGATCCGGACTTCGGCGCCGCGCTCCGCGCTGCCAAGACCCCGGAAGAGTTCCTGGATATCATCAATAAACAGGAAGACGAGAAATATCCGGAAGAAGAGCCGAAGAAAGAGGCTCCGAAGAAGGTCGCGGCCGTTGCCGCCACCGCTGCTGCCGGCGCCGCAGCCGCTGCTGCTGCCGGTCCCCGGGTCGTCGCTGTCACCGCATGTCCCACCGGCATTGCCCACACCTACATGGCTGCGGAAGCCCTGGAGAAGAAGGGCGAAGAGATGGGCATTCCCATCAAAGTCGAGACCAACGGCTCCGGCGGTGCCAAGAACGTCCTGACGGCGGAAGAGATCGCCGGCGCGGACGGCGTCATCATCGCCGCGGACAAGAACGTCGACATGGCCCGCTTCAACGGCAAGCCCCTCGTCAAGGTCCCCGTTGCGGACGGCATCCATAAACCGGAAGAACTCATCACCAAGGTCACCAGCGGTGCGGCTCCGGTCTACACCGCAGAGGCGGGCGCTGCCACGGCAGAGGTCGCATCCGACGATGAGAGCACCTGGAGAAAGGTCTACAAGCACCTCATGAACGGTGTCTCCCACATGCTTCCCTTCGTGGTCGGCGGCGGTATCCTCATCGCCCTGTCCTTCCTGGCCGATACCATTTACTGCGCACAGAACGGCCTGCCCTACGGCTCTGACTTCGGCGGCATGACCGCTGTCTCCGCCTGGCTCAACGCCATCGGCGGCGCGGCCTTCGGCTTCATGCTTCCCGTCCTTGCCGGCTTCATTGCCATGTCCATCGCGGACCGTCCCGGCCTCGCCGTCGGTTTCGTCGGCGGCTACCTGGCCAAGATCGGCGCCACCTGGGCCGCCCCCGGCGGACAGGACGTCTCCGCCGGTTTCCTCGGCGCTCTGCTCGCCGGTTTCCTG
>CAJGDU010000128.1 GCA_904502175.1 Clostridiaceae bacterium | reverse complement strand
GCGAAGTACGGCACCTTCCTCGCGGAAGAGTACTTCCAGGAGAACGAAGGCCTCCTGCAGGACCTCCTCCTCGCCATCCGCATGGAGGACCGCCAGCAGTGCAAGCGCCTCTTCAAGACTTTCAACACCTACTATGACGACGGAGAAAAAGACACCCAGAGCCTTATCGCCGTCACCATCCTCGGCATGGCCGCCGCCAAAGAGGAAGGCCTCCTGAAAGTCATGGAGAACTACGCGAGCGAGGACCTGTTCCCCATCGTGGAAGGCATCGCGAAGTACCTCAACTCCGGCGCCGGCAAGCGCGCCCTCAAGAAGTACGCCGACCCGAAGCCCTATAAAGAGTCCCTCCGGGAGCGCTGGGGCAGACAGGGTCTCGAGCAGGCCCAGGGCCAGATGCTCGACTCCAGCTCCATCAAATAAACCAAAAAGAAAAGCCCGCCGGTTCGGCGGGCTTGTTTTTTATGTCTCTCAGTCTTCCGGGAAGAACTCGGCGTGGACGGCGGAGAGGGCCTTGTCGGCCACTTCTTCCTCGACCAGGACGGAGATCTTGATTTCGGAGGTGGAGATCATGTCGATGTTGATGGCGTTGGAATAGAGGGCGTCGAACATGCGGGACGCGGTGCCGGGGTGGGTCTCCATGCCGGCGCCGACGACGGACACCTTCGCGATGTTCTTGTCGACGATGACGTTCTCGGGGTCGATGTCCGGGAAACAGTCCATGATGCACTCTCTGGCCAGTTCGGCGTTGGCCTCATTGACGGTGAAGGTGATGTCCTTCGTGCCCCGGCGGCCGGCGGACTGCAGGATGATGTCGACGTTGATCTTCTTGGCGGCAAGGCGGTCGAAGAGCTTGAACGCGACACCGGGTTTGTCTTCCAGTCTGAGGACGGAGATACGGGCAACGTCGGTGTCTTTCGTGACGCCGCGGATGAGCATTTTTTCCATTTTGGCAGCCTCCTTAACAATTGTGCCGGGGACGGGATTCAGGCTGGAAAGCACTTCCAGCTCCACATTGTATTTTTTCGCCATTTCGACGGAGCGGTTGTTCAGGACCTGCGCGCCGAGGGTGGCGAGTTCCAGCATTTCGTCGTAGGTGATCTCCGCGAGTTTCTTCGCGCCGGGCACCTTTCTCGGGTCGGTGGTGTAAATGCCCTCGACGTCCGTGAAGATCTGGCATTTGTCGGCGTGGAGCGCCGCCGCCAGCGCGACCGCGGAGGTGTCGGAGCCGCCCCGGCCGAGGGTGGTGATATCGTCATACTTGTTGATGCCCTGGAAACCGGCCACGACAATGACTTTGTTCTTGTCCAGCTCGGAACGCACCCGCTCCGTGTCGATCTTCTTGATGCGGGCCATGGTGTAGGCGGAGCTGGTGTTGAACCCGGCCTGCCAGCCCAGAAGCGAGATGACGGGGATGCGCAGTTTTTCCAGCGCCATGGCCAGGAGCGAGATGGAGATCTGCTCGCCGGCGGCCAGCAGCTGGTCCATTTCCCGCTTGGAATGGCGCGGGTTGATCTCTTCGGCTTTGGCGATGAGGTCGTCGGTGGTATCGCCCTGGGCGGAGACCACGACGATGACGTCGTTGCCCTCGCGGTACGTGTTGGCCACGATGTTGGCAACATTCATGACCCGTTCCGCGTCGGCCACGGACGAGCCGCCGAATTTCTGGATGATGAGTGACATGTGGTGTTCCTTCTTTCAGTAGGTCAGCAGCGGGCGACGCGGATGAGGGACTTGAGTTTCGCGGAAGTGAGTCCGTCGAGCTTTTCGCGGACTTCGTTCTCCGTGAACTCGGAGGTGAGGAACGCGAGTTCCGTGTTGAAGGCGCCGCTGCGGGCCAGCAGATAGATGTCGCCGAAGGAGGAGCGGATCTCTTTCTGGGCGAGGTCCGGATCCTCGACTTTGAGGCGGATATAGTAGCGGTTCGGGACTTCTCTGTAGTCCGCGACCAGGGTTTCGTTTTCTTCGTTCCAGCCGATCCTGCGGCGATCGACCATGTGGTTGGCACAGTCGACGATGTCGCCGACGACCGCGGAGGCGGTGGCGAGTTTGCCGGCGCCCTGGCCGTAGAAGACTACATCGCCCACGTTGTCCCCGGAGACGAGCGCTCCGTTGAACACACCGTCGATGGCGGCCAGCTGGCTCTCCTTGGAGACGACCGCGGGGCTGACCACGATGTAGTAGCGGCCGTCCGCGAGCTTCTCCATGGTGGAGATGAGCTTGATGACGCACTCGCAGTTGCCGGCGTAGGCCACGTCTTCGAGCGTGATGCGGGTGATGCCCTCGGTGTGGACTTTGTCCGGGTCGATCCAGGTGTTGGACGCGAGGGAGGACAGGATGGCGATCTTCCGGCAGGCGTCGATGCCCTCGACGTCAGCGGTGGGGTCCTTCTCGGCATAGCCCTTCTCCTGGGCGATCTTGAGGGCCTCTTCGAAGGTGAGATTCTCGTAGATCATCTTGGTCAGGATGAAGTTGGTGGTGCCGTTCAGGATGCCGTTGATGGACTCGATCTCGTTGCCGGCGAGGCAGAAGACCAGGGGCCGGATGAGCGGGATGCCGCCGCCGACGCTGGCTTCAAAGAGGTAGTTGACGTTGTTTTCCTTAGCGATCTTCAGCAGTTCCAGACCGCGGGTGGACACGAGTTCCTTGTTGGACGTGACCACGTGCTTGCCGGCCGCCAGACACTTCGCGGTGAAGTCGAAGGCGGGGTTCACGCCGCCCATGGCCTCCGCGACGATCTTGACGGAGTCGTCGTTCAGGATGTCGTTGAAGTCCTTGGTGAACTTCCCTTCGTTCGGGTCTCCGGGGAAGTCCCGAAGGTCCAGGATATATTTGACTTCGAGGTCTGCCTCGGAAGTCCGTTCGTTGATATAGGAGTGTTTGGTGTTGATGATTTCGACCACGCCGGAACCGACGGTGCCATAGCCCATGACAGCAACGTTCATTCTGCTTTCCTCCAATATTTCAAAATGCTTTTTCGCAATAAAGTGCATAAATAATAGCACATCTTGTTATCAAAAGAAAGATTTTTCTCCGTGTCCCCGCGGTTTTTGCGCAAAACGGTTTGATTTTTCCCGCTTTCCTCGGTATACTCATGTCGAAAATGACATTGGAGGTTTTTGCCATGATCCTTATCTCCCCGTCTCTTCTTTCCGCAGACTTCGGCGCTCTGGGCGCCGACGCGCAGAGAATGGAACAAGCCGGCGCCGACTGGCTGCACTACGATGTCATGGACGGTCATTTCGTCCCGAACATCTCCATCGGCATCCCGGTCCTGAAAAGCCTGAAAAGTTACACGACCGTCCCGCTGGACGTCCATCTGATGATCTCCGAGCCCCTGAAGTACATCGCCGATTTCGCGAAGGCGGGCGCCGACATCATCACCTTCCACGTGGAGTCCGACTCCGACCCGGTCGAGACCATAAAAGCCATCCGGGAAGCGGGCTGCAAGCCCTCCATCTCGGTCAAGCCCGGCACCCCCGCGGAGGCCATCTTCCCCTATCTGGAGCTGGTCGACATGGTCCTCGTCATGACGGTGGAACCCGGCTTCGGCGGCCAGTCCTTCATGGCTGACATGATGCCGAAAGCCCGCGCCATCCGCGACGAGATCACGAAACGGGGCCTCGATATCATGGTCGAGGTCGACGGCGGCATCTCCGAGAAAAACGCGGCGCTCTGCGCCGAGAACGGCATTGACGTCCTCGTCTCCGGCAGCACCATTTTCGGAGCTTCCGACGCTACCGCCATGATCGCGGACATCCGCGCGGAAGCCGAAAAAGCGTTCCGGGCATAAGGGCGTTTCGCAGACCCCTTCCAACTGAAAAGAAAAAAGAGCAGAAGTGCCGGACACTTTTGCTCTTTTCTTTTTATAGGAGTTTTTGTATAATACTAAAAGTTTCTTTAAAGGGAGGTTCTGTCATGCAGGCTTATTTCGACAACAGCGCGACGACGAAGCCGCTGCCGGAGGCAGTGGACGCCATGACCCGCGCCCTGACCGACAACTGGGGCAATCCGTCCTCCCTGCACGCCATCGGCGACCGGGCCAACCGGCTTCTGGAAGACGCCCGCCGCACGCTGGCGGAGGCGCTCTCCTGCAAACCGGCCGAAGTCATCTTCACCGCCGGCGGCACCGAGAGCAACAACATCGCCATCATGGGCACCGTCGAGGCGCTGAAGCGCCGCGGCAACCGTATCGTCACCTGCGGCATCGAACACCCGAGCGTCAAAGGCTGCATGAAGCGCCTGCAGGAGCAGGGGTTCGACGTCGTCTGGCTCCCGGTCGATTCGGCCGGACGCGTTTCGGAAGAGGATATTTACGAAGCGGTCAACGAGAAGACCATCCTCGT
>CAJGDU010000127.1 GCA_904502175.1 Clostridiaceae bacterium | reverse complement strand
TTGCGCAGTTCGACCATGGTGGCGACCAGGTCTTCCATGCCTTCATAAGTGAGGGGATCGAGGACTTCGGCGCCCTCGATGTCGAAGCCGCCTTCCGCGGCCGCCGCTTTGACTTCGTCGACGTTGCCGCAGAGGATGACGTCCATCAGATCTTCTTTCAGGATACGGGCGGCGGCGTCCAGAATACGGGCGTCCGTGCCTTCCGTGAAAACGATGGTTTTGCGGGATGCTGCGAGGCTTGCAAGCAGCTTATCAAACATTCCCATTGTGTAACCTCCTAAGGAATATGAATAGGTTTCTTATATGTGTTAATACTGTAACACACCAGACTCCTACAAACAAGGGAAAATGCAGTTGTTCGTTCGTCATTTTGATACATTTACACCTGTTAAAATTGTGCACAATATAGATTTTTTTACATTCGTACAAATTTTGCTTTCTTTTTAGGACTTAATGTTGCATGATTAAGTTGCGAGCGATGTAATGGAAAAGCGGTCAACCGTGGATAGGAAACTATGATAAAGGGGGTACCTATGAATCGTTCTCGCAAATGGATCGCTTTCTTCTTAGCTCTGCTCCTGACAGTGACTGTTGGCATATTGCCTGTAACGGCGGAGGACTTATCGGAGGTGGCGCCTTCCGAGAAAGTGCTCACAGAAGAAACGCCGGTGTCAGAAGAAACTTCAAGAGAGAGCGACGCAGACACAACAAACAAAACCACAGAAACGACACAAGAAAAGGAAACGAAAACACCTGAAACAAAAGCTGCGCCCGTCACGGAGGCTGCAGCAAGAGCAAAAGAAGCGCAAGACGAAAAAAACGAAGACAGCAAACAGGAAAAGGTCACCTATTATAAGCACTATGTCTCCATCGGTGACAGCTGCGGCTCAGGCGTCGGCCTGCCCGCGTACCTGGAGCTGGCAAAGAAAAAAGGCACGCAGTGGATCGCCGCGCAACAGATCGCAGGGTCCTATCCCATGAGAGTTGCGGAAGCTGTCGGCGCGGAGACGCTCGGACAGTACCACTTCCCCGGCGCCCGGACAGCAGACATTCGCTATCTGCTGGACGGAAAGTTCACTGCCGACTGGATCCTGACCGGACAGGCCGCCATCCTCTCGAACGGCGTCGTCTCCAAACAGACGATGGATTCGTACCGGGATGAAGTCACGGCCGCCATTCAGAAGGCCGACCTCATTACCATCGACGTCGGCATCAACGATGTCTGGCTCCCGCTCATCGCCGCCCTTTACGACATTTCGGGGGAAGGGCAGCTCCTGGGCAGAAACCTGACGGTTCCTGAACTGGTCATGCGCTACGGCTCTGTCGGAGCCCTCATCGCAAACGTCACTCATTTTGTGAACGCCTGGATCCTGCATCCGACGGAGTGGCCGTCTTACGTTCTCAAGCTCATCAGTGCCCTTGCCAAATGGGCCATCGATTATCAAATCAATTTTGGCGCCATCATCAATCGGATCCATGAACTGAATCCAAAAGCGACCGTTGTGGTTTGCGGTCTGTACAACCCCGTAAACAACTGGGATTTTCTTCCCTTCATCAACGACAACCTCATCGAGCGGGTCCTGCAGCCTTACTACAGCCTGCTGAACCTTCGAAAGCTTGTCGCGACCACGTTTTACTGGGGCGATGCACGGTACGTACGTATGGATGACATTGAGCTGATTTCCGACTCCTTTACGATCCCGCTCTTCGAGTTCACGACACACGAAGACGCCCGTGGCTACAACCCCCATCCGACACTGGAAGGGGCAGCCCAACAGGCACGGAATATTCTCAGAACTCTACGCGTTCCGTATTAAGAAGCGCATCAAGAAAAGCATGAAAAAGGACAGGAGTTTCTCCTGTCTTTTTTCTCTGTCCGCCGGAGGGTCACACACGTCAAAACCGTGCAAAAAAATGTTGCTTTTTATAAGTTCGTGTGGTACTATTATTCTCGCTGTTAGACAGCACTGAGCACACGCGCTCGTAGCTCAGCTGGATAGAGTGTCTGGCTACGAACCAGAAGGTCAGGGGTTCGAGTCCCTTCGGGCGCGCCAAAGAAAAGAGAGTCCTTTTGCAAGGGCTCTCTTTTCTTTTCGTGGGGGTACTCCCACTATGGATGACTGAACATGAATCAGGAAGTGGTCATGCGTTAAAGGTGATGGCTCCTCTGTTGAAAAGGTTCTTGAAGAAG
Organism: Clostridiaceae bacterium; assembly: GCA_904502175.1. Classification (GTDB taxonomy): domain Bacteria; phylum Bacillota; class Clostridia; order Oscillospirales; family Acutalibacteraceae; genus RUG420. The sequence continues at coordinate 2,154 of CAJGDU010000127.1, read as the reverse complement.
TCCGAGACCGCGCTCTTCGCGGAGTCGATCGCCTTTTCGACAACGCCCTGGATGGCGGCGCCGATGGTGCTCTTGATCTGGGTCTTGATACTGTTCACGACACTCTCGATGCCGGTGCCGACGCGGTTGACGACCGAGGAGACTGCCTTGCCGACGCTGGCCACGATATTGGACTTGGTCGGGTTGACGAACGCGGCCGAAATGTCCTTCGTGGACTTGTCGATGAGCTTGGTGGCGGTCAGGGTCGGGCTCTTGTCGAGGTTGTAGAAGAACCAGTCCTCGGTGACATAGCCGGCATAGACGGACTTCGCTCTCTGCGCCTGTCTGTTCACGTAGATCATCAGGTTCTGCGCGGTACGGCCATTCTCATAGAGATACTTGTTGAGGCCTTCAATGAACTCGGAACGGCTCGCGAAGATGGTCTCGAGACCGAGGGAGTCGAAGCCAATGGCGCCGACGAACGCGGTCAGAGAAGCCGTGACGACCTTGCCCATCTCTGCGGTGACATCGACTTTGTTGGTCAGGATGTCGGTGATGGGGCTGATCTCTTTTCCGGTCAGCTGACTCAGGAACTTGTCAACGGTCCCGGCGAAGGTGGTGTTGCGAACAAAGTCGTACCAGCCTTCTGCGAAGTACGGAACGATGATGCCGAGATCGGCGACCGTGACATACAGCCAGGTCTCGTTCTCCCAGGTCAGGATCATAGTGTAAGCCAGCGGATTGACCCAGTAATCATCGGCGGTCTTCGTCTGGAACATGATGTACTCGCCGCTTGCCATCTTCTTGCCGACGAGACCAAGTCTCTGGGCGAAGGGGTAGATAAGGGTATTGATGATTCCCGGAACGGTATCTGCGGTAAAATCTGCCGCATAGTCAGCGACCGTAACGAGAAGGTCGAGGACGTCGTTGTCCTGGATGAGATCCTGACCCTTCAGGGCTTCAGTGATCTGCGGAATGAGTTCAAGCATCCAGGTCAGCGTAATGTTGCTGTTCCTCGTGAACTCGACTTTTCCGTTCTCATCGGAAACTGCCTCAAGGATGGCTGGGATGGGATATCTGAGTTTGATGGGGGTCAGCACATCGCCGGTGTCGGTGTCGACGATCTTATCCATGATCTCCATGTCGGAGATAACGGCGATGTAGTTCTTAATGATGTTGTAAGCCACATCGTAGTCGAGACTCAGCTGACCATCTTCGCTCTTCACGAGCTGGGTGTAAAGGGTCAGCATGCTCTCATACTGCTCGCCGGTCTCCTTATCGGTGTAACCGAACGTGGCTTTCAGGATGCCGGTGAAGACTTCCTTGCCGAGGTCGAGCATCAGCTTCAGGACGTCGATGGTCTCCTGGCGATTGACGAGCAGGAAGGTGTCTCCCGCAATGCCCGCTTCCGCGACATCGACATTGGTGAACGCGAAGCCCGCATCGGACTCAGCACACCACAGTCCGGGGAATACAAATTTGTAGGTAAGGTCGAGCTCGTCAGAGGTCTTCCAGTTCGGGGTATTCCAGTCTTTGAGCCAGTTGATCAGGTCCTGCGTGTTCGTGATCGTTCCAAAGAGATCCGTAATGCCTCCGATAAATGTATTGCCTTCGATTTTGCCTTTGAGTTCCGTCAGTTTCCCGTTCAGCCTGTTCAGCAGGTTTGCCAGTGTATCATACACCGTGGCGAGGGCCTTCGGGATCTCGATGGCGCCGGCAATGCCATTGGCGGGACCGACGAACTGAATGTCGTGGTCGAACATGCCTTTTTCTTTGATTTCGACATCGAAATATCTTTCCGTATTGTAGCCGGAGCCGGCTGCGCCGAGACCGTCATTATAAAGGACATATCCTTCCCGGGTCATGGCTCTGCCTTCCGCATCGGTATCCGTAAAGCCTTTGACTTTGACGGTGTACTTGCCGACCGGAACCGCTTCTTCTGTCACATAGGTGCGATATACGTGACCGTTGAGGCCAGTCATAGTGGCAAGCTTTCCGATGACGTCCGTAGACAGCGTGTTCAGCTTTGCAAGGACCTCATCGAATTTGCCGTCAAGACCATCCATGGAGTCCAGAATGCCGAACGTATCGCGTGTTTTCAGGATGGCTTTCAGTTCATCGAGCTTGGTCTGAATCTCCCGAATCTGAGTCTCAACATCGTTTTGGAACGGGATA
>CAJGDU010000126.1 GCA_904502175.1 Clostridiaceae bacterium | reverse complement strand
TCGAACCCGCGGGTGTCATAGATGTTCAGCGGGAAGCCTTCCTTGGAGATCTTGCTCATGTGGTTGGTGACGGGCTTGCCCATACCCTCCGTTGCAAGGTCCTCCCGGAACACGCTGTTGATGAGGGTGCTCTTCCCCGCGCCGGTCTTGCCGACGACGATGATGTTCAGCGTGTTGAGGTTCGCAATGTTGCCCTTTATGGACTGCAGGGCCTCTTCCGCAAACTTTTCGGTGTTGAATTCCATTTATTTTTCCTCCTCCGAAGACTTGTCCTTGCGGACGATCTCCGGTCCCATATTGTCAAAGTCGATGTCGGCGGTGGACTTCGTGAGCTTCTGCTTCGCCGCCTTGTTCGTGGCTTTCTTCGTCATGGCCGGGACCACCGTCGAGCCGATGGCTGCCATGCCGGCAAAAGCCCCGATACGGACCAGTTTCGGGTTGATTGCGGCCATAACGCACCTCCTTTGCAATGTTACGCTTCTATTATAATATTAATTCAGCTTAACTCAACCTAAAAAAGACCGGAGATTGTTTCTCCGGTCTTTTCGTGTTCTGGCGATTTACTTTTTCTTCGTTCCGTAGCCGTGCAGTTTCCTGTTCATGATTTTGTGGAAGCTGTACTTCTTCAGGAGCTCTTCCTTCTTCCCCGGGGCGTTCTTCTTGCCCTGGTCGATGTTGTAGACGGTCTTGCCGGTCTCGATGTCGCGGAAGAACGGGGTGTCCTTCGGCAGGATGAAGGTGAAGGCGGACGGCATGATCTCGAAGGTGACCTTCGTGACCGCGCGGCACTCGCCGTCGACGTTGATCTGCTGCGGTTTGTCGCACTCGATGGTCATGCTGTCGCCGCGCATGTAGTCGACGAACGGATATTTGTAGTAGTCGAACTTACTCTGCCAGTGGAACAGCATATAGAAGAACATGCTGGGCCACCAGGTGACGCGGTGGATGATGGAGAAGTCCATCTTCCCGTCGGTGGGGTCGGCAAAGGTGCCGCACTTGATGCCGGAGCCGTAATACTGACCGACCCAGGCGGTGGCCTGGATGAAGGGGCCCCAGGTCTCTTCCCCGTCCACAAAGACGCGGAACTTGTTGTAGACCTTCGTGAACATGCAGTAGAGGCCGCCGAGGAAGTAGGTGCGGTGGCCGATGGCGCCGGGCATCTTCTTCATGGCTTCCTGCTTCGCGCAGGCTTCGGCGTCGAAGCCGATGGAGGCCTGGTTGATGGCATATTCCACCACGCCGTCCTGGTCGGTGACCTTGAGGCCGTCGACCGTCAGCGGGATGCCGTCAATGAGGTTTTCGACGTTCAGGAACTGCTGCTCTGTTCCATAGAGGCGGATGTAGTCGTTGCCCGAGCCCTTCGGGACGACGCTGATCTCGACATTGTCATAGCCCACGACGCCGTTGACGACTTCATAGAGCGTTCCGTCGCCGCCGACCGCGTAGACGCGGATATTCTCGCCGGCCTGCTTTGCCGCTTCAGCGATCTCTTTGCAGTAGCGGGTGGCGTCTCCGGCGCACTTGGTGTCGTAGATCTCATACTCGACGCCGGTCTTTTCACAGGCGGGGATGACGCAGTCTTTGATGACGTCGATTTTGTTGTTTTTTCCCGAATTCGGATTCTGGATGAAATAGTGTTTCATTGGGTTGCTCTCTCCTCCACGAAATTCAGGCTTTACCACTTGTGCGGAAAAGCCTGACATTTAGTTCACCTTCAGTATACCATACCGGTCTGAGAAAGCAAGGTTTTTTATACTTTTGTAAGTTTGGCAAAATTTGCCATGACCTTCTTGGTGCCGGCCTTCTCGAAGGCGATCTCCAAAAGGGTGTCGTTCCCCATGGGTTTCGCGTTCAGGACGACGCCGGTGCCGAAGGCTTTGTGCCGGACGGTGTCTCCGACCGCAAAGGTCTCTCCGGAGCCCGCGGCGGCCGCCGCTTTCGCCTTTCTGGCCTTCTTCGCGTTCTCCGCGGCACTGCTCTTGTGCGTCTCCTTCCAGCCGCTGTAGTCGGAAGCGCTCCTCCCGAAGCTGGAGTAGCCGGAACCGTAGTCGGCGGAATATTTGCTGCTGTACTCCCGCTTGCCGAAGCTCCGGTCGCCGAAGGCGCTGAAGCCGCGGTTGTTTTCCGCGGAAAACGGGGAGCCCTCGTTGGCCTCTTCCGAGACGTCGGGCGGCAGCTCTCCCAGGAAGGGAGACGGCCGGTTGCGGTTGGTCTGGCCGTAGAGCATGCGCTCAGCCGCGTTGGTGAGGTAGAGTTTCTCCTTGGCGCGGGTGATGCCGACATAGGCCAGCCGGCGCTCCTCCTGCATCTGCGAGGAGTCGAACATGGACTGGCGGCTCGGGAAGATGCCCTCCTCCATGCCGGCGAGGAACACGACCGGGAACTCGAGGCCCTTGGCGGCGTGCATGGTCATGAGCACCACCGAGTCCTGCTGCTCGTTGTACTGGTCGATGTCCGTCAGCAGGGAGACTTCCTCGAGGAAGCCGGAGAGGTCTCCCCCCTCCGTCTCGTTCATGTAGCGGACGATGTTGTTCTTCAGTTCCATGAGGTTGTCCCGGCGGTCTTCGAACCGGTCCGGTTCGGACTTCAGGGACACAAGGTAGCCGGTCTGGTCCATGAGCTCATCGAACACGGCGCCGAGGTCGGCATCCTCCAGCCCCTCCCGGAAGCTGTCGATCATGTTCGTGAACTTCTTCAGCTTCGTGGCAGAGCGGGCCAGCCGGGCATATTCGTCCGGGTGGCTGATGACGTCGTAGATGCTGGTGCCGAGGCCCGCGGCAATGTCCGCGGCGGCGTTGACGGTGGTGTCTCCGATGCCCCGCTTGGGCTCGTTGATGATGCGGCGGAGTTTGACGTTGTCCGCCGGGTTGTCGATGACGGTCAGGTACGCAATGGCGTCCCGGACCTCTTTGCGCTCGTAGAACCGGCGGCCGCCGATGATCTTGTACGGGATGCCGGCTTTGATGAACGCGCTCTCAATGGAGCTGGACTGGGCGTTGGACCGGTACAGGATGGCGTGGTCCGAGAACTTCTTCCCGTTCGCCACATTGGTCTCGATGACGTCGGCGATGTACCGCCCCTCGTAGTCCGCGTTGGCGGCGGTGAAGAGCGTGATCTTCTCGCCGTCCCCCGCGTCCGTCCACAGGTTCTTGCCCTTGCGCTGCGTGTTGTGGGAGATGACCTCGTTCGCCGCGTTCAGGATGTTGCCGGTGGAGCGGTAGTTCTGCTCCAGGCGGATGGTCTTCGCGTTCTTATAGTTGCCCTCGAAGTTGAGGATGTTTTCGATGGTGGCGCCGCGGAACCCGTAGATGCTCTGGTCGTCGTCGCCGACGACGCAGATGTTCCGGTACTTCCCGGCAAAGAGGCTGGTGAGGACATACTGGGCGGGGTCGGTGTCCTGGTACTCGTCCACCAGCACATAGCGGAACTGGTGCTGGTAGTGGTCCCGGACCTCCGGTTCCTGCTCCAGCAGTTTGACCGCGTTGAAGATCATGTCGTCGAAGTCCATGGCGTCCGCCTGCATGAGCAGCTTCTGATAGAGCTCATAACACTCCGCGTACTTTGAAAGGCGGATGTCCCCCGTAGCTTCCTTCTTGTATTCCTCCGGGGTGAGGAGCCGCTCCTTGGCGTGGCCGATGGCGGAGAGGATCTCCTTGTGGGACATGATCTTGTCGTCGATGTTCAGAAGCCGCTGGCACTCCTTCATGACCCGGCGGGAGTCGTCGGTGTCGTAGATGGTGAAATGGTTGGAGTAGCCCAGCCGGTCGCCGTACCGCCGCAGGATGCGGGAGCAGACGGAATGGAAGGTGCCGGCCCAGATGTCGAGGGCTTCATCGCCCAGGAAGGCGTTCAGCCGTTCCTTGAGCTCGTTGGCGGCTTTGTTGGTGAAAGTGATGGCAAGGATCTGCCACGGTTTGGCGGGCTCCACCGCCAGCAGGTCGGCAAGGTCGAAGGTGAGTTCGCCTTTCCCGTCGAGGTAGTCCTGAAGACGCTGCACATCGGTTTCCGTGACGGGACGGCAGAGGTCGTCGGACTGGTACGCCTTCCCGTACTTGACCAGGTTGGCGATGCGGTTGACCAGGACCGTGGTCTTCCCCGACCCGGCGCCGGCCAGCACCAAAAGCGGTCCCTCCGTCGTGGTGACCGCTTCCAGCTGACGGTCGTTCATCCGGGAAAACTCCCGTTCGATGACCGCCCTGCGCAGTTTCAAAAACTCTTGTTCCAACATGTCAGCTCCTGGTCTTCAGATAGTCTTCTAAGATGATGACGGCGGCCACCGCGTCCACGACGTTCTTCCGCTCTTTCCCGCGGACGTTCGTGGCGTTCAGGGCCCGGTGGGCCTCGACCGTGGTGAGGCG
>CAJGDU010000125.1 GCA_904502175.1 Clostridiaceae bacterium | reverse complement strand
GTCGGAGCGGCGTTCAAAGTCCTTGAGGTCCCGGACATCAAAGGTGATGCGGTCCTCCACGCCGGCCCTGCGGGCGTTCTCCTCCGCGATCTCAATGGCCGCCGGGTCGATGTCGGACCCGTAGGCGTGGAAGGAACAGTCAGGGTTGATGAGGTCTTTGGCGCGTTCTCTCTCCTCGACCCAGACCTTCGGGTCGATCTGCGGGAAGGTCTCCGCCCGGAAGGTGCGGTGCAGGCCGGGCGCCATGTTCAGCGCCTTCATGGCCCCTTCGATGAGGATGGTGCCGGAGCCGCAGAGCGGGTCGTACAGCGTGTGGAAGTCCCGTACACGGGCAATGTCCACGAGAGAGGCCGCCAGGGTCTCCTTGATGGGCGCCTCGTTGGCCTGGAGCCGGTAGCCCCGTTTATGGAGGCCCGCGCCGGTGGAGTCGATGACGAGGGTGACTTCGTCTTTCAGGATGGAGAACTGGACCTGATACGTGGTGCCGGTCTCGGAGAACCAGGGCACTTTGTAGACGGTCTTCAGCCGTTCCACCATGGCCTTTTTGATGATGGCCTGGCAGTCCCGGACGCTGAACAGCTTCGAGTTCAGGCTGTAGCCCTTGACCGGGAACGCGTCGTCTTTTCCGATCCACTCCTCCAGCGGCAGCGCTTTGACGCCCTGGAACAGTTCCTCAAAGGTGACAGCATGGAAAGAACCCAGATAAATCTGGATTCTTTCGGCATGTCTTAAACAGATATTGGCTCTGGCGAGGATGTGCGCATCGCCCGAGAACAGGACCCGCGCGTTTTCCGCCCGGACGTCTTCTGCGCCGAGCTCTCTCAGCTCGCCGGCGATGAGGCTTTCAACGCCCATCAAACATGGGACGACAAACTGCATAGGTTATTCTTTCTCCGGTTCCAGAAGGCCGTAGCCGCCCTCTTTCCGGGCATAGACGACGTTGACGTCGCCGGTGTCGATGTTTTCAAACAGGTAGAAGTCGTGCTCGAGGAGGTTCATCTGCAGGATGGCCTCGTCCACGGTCTGGGGTTTGATGACGATGTTCTTCTGACGTTCGATCTTGAACTCCTTCTCTTCCTCTTCCGGAAGGGTGTCGACGTTGAGGACGTCGAAGTTGCCGGATTTGATCTTCTTTTCGACCTTGGTCTTGTTCTTTCTGATTTGGCGGATCATGTTGTCCACACACTTGTCAAGGGCCGCTGTCATGTCCGGGTCCGTGGCCTGGGACCGGAAGAAAAGTCCGTTGTTCTGCACGGTCAGCTCGACCGTGGTCGTGTTGTTTTTATTGACGGAAGCAGTGATTTTGGCACTGCCTTCTCCGCCGAAGAACTTGTCGATTTTGGCAAGTTTTTTCTCTGCATGGTCCTTGAAGGACTCTTTCGGAGTGCATTTTCTGCCAACGATTGTGGTTTTCATTACGAAATACCTCCTTCTGGGTTTCTTGGCAATTCAATTATAACATAAAAACACCGGAGCATACAGGATACTCCGGTGAGTTGTTCAAGATTTTTTAGCCGTAGCGCTTGTTGCCTCCGCGGCGTGAAAAACCGCCGTGTTTGGACTCTGTAGCGCGTTTCAGGTCTGTCAGTTTGTCGTCGGACTGCTGCTTGAACTGCGACATCATCTCTTCAAAAGTGAGGTCGTCTTTGTCCGCGAACTTGGACTTCTGTCCCTGCCAGACGTTGGGTGCGGAGCGTTTCTTTTCCCGGCGTTCCCCCTGCTCGGGAAGGTCGCTCTCCGCGACTTTCGTGGCCTCCGCGTTTTCGGGGACCTGCTTCATGGAAAGACTGATCTTTCCGTTTTCATCGATGCTGAGGATCTTGACTTTGACCGACTGCCCTTTCTCCAGAAAATCGCCAATGTCTTTGACGTAGGTAGTCGATACCTCAGAAATGTGGACCATGCCGACCTTCTCTTCCGGAAGGTTGACAAAAGCCCCGAATTTGGTAAGTCCAGTCACCTTACCTTCAACGATTTCTCCTACTTCGAGTGCCATAAAGTGTGTGCGTGCCTCCTTAAGGGGTGCGTCAGTTGCCGGTGGAAACGTCGTAGTACACACTCTCTCCGGGCAGGACATAACCCAGCACGTCACGGGCGATGCGCTCCATGTAGGTCTTTTCGTCCTCCTCGCGGGCGAGTTCTTTCAGCTCCTCGTTTTCCGCCTGGGCGGAGGCCAGAGTCTGCTGAGCCGCTTCCACTTCTTTGGTCTTTTCGCCGATCTGATACTGGAGAGAAGCGACAGAGATGACAAAATACCCAAGGATCGCAAACAATGCAAGAGTCAGAATGAAACTTCTGTTCCCGTTCCGAACGGACCTGCGATTACTGTTGGCCAAAACCTAGGACCTCCCTTTCTACGCGTTTTTCTCCTAATCTCATAATCCTAACAAATTATAGTAAATTGATTTCCAAAACGCAAGCAATCGAAATGTAAAAAAATAGTTGTCAAAGCAGCTGGTACATGTCCCCCGCCGTCTCTTTCGTGGCGTGTTCGACCACGGTCAGGACCTTCGCGCGGATGACCCGGGTGCCCATGGTGATCTCGATCTCATCCCCCACCTTGACGTCATAGGAGGCGCGCGCCACTTTGCCGTTGACAGTGACGTGTTTGGCGTCACAGAGCTCGTTGGCCACGGTGCGGCGTTTGACGAGGCGGGATACTTTCAGATATTTGTCTAATCGCATAGCGATACTCCTTTAAGAAAAATGGGAGGAACAGAAACGTTCCTCCCATGAAATAAGCTTTACTTATTTGACAGCGTCTTTGAGAGCCTTACCAGCCTTGAAAGCGGGAAGCTTGGAAGCCGGAACGGTCATCGGCTCGCCGGTGCGGGGGTTGTGGCCCTGCTTCGCGGCACGATTGCGGACTTCGAAAGTACCAAAGCCAACCAGCTGGACTTTGTCGCCGGCCTTGAGGGCGTCGGTGATGGAATCGAGAACAGAAGCGACAGCCTTTTCAGCGTCTTTCTTGGTGAAACCGGTTTCTGCTGCAACAGCATTGACAAGATCAGTCTTATTCATAGTAGATCCTCCATTAATAAAATACAGTTTATAAGTTTGAACACGCACCACAAGATGTAGTAGCGGTTCATACCTCGTATAGTTTATCGTATAACGTGCAATTTTTCAAGTACTTTTGCGATTTTTTTGCCTTTTGGCAGGGTTTCGATGTCCTCCCGGGTCAGAACATGCAGGAGGCCGAGATACACAACCCATAGTAGAATGGACAGCGTGAGCGCGATGAGCGTGGCCCACGTAAAGTCGGCCATCCGGGAACCGGGAGCGCCGTCCGGAAGGAGCCATACGAAGAAAACATAGAGGACCTGAGCGGTCGCACCGGCCAGCGCGCCGGCGAAGAACGGCCGGAAGAAGACCTTCGGCCAGTCCACTTTGACCTTCGTCTGCTTCAGGAGCACGACGAGGTTGTGCGTGACGATATAGAGATAGCACACAATGGTGCCGACGGGCGCGCCTTTGATGTTGACCGTGGGCATGCCGCACAGAATGAAGTCGCAGACGATTTTGGCGGAAGCGCCGACGGCCAGCGCCTTCAGCGGGACGTCTGCCCTGCCGATGGCCTGGAGCATATTCGTAATGGGCGTGGAGATGGACAGAAGCAGCGCAAAGATGCCGTAGATGGCCACGAAGGGCGCGGAGATGCTGATGGTGGACTCTGCGTTGGTGCCGATGTAAAGAAGGCGCAGCATGGGCTCCGCGAGGACCGCCATGACGAAGCCGGTGGGCACCGCGATGAGGGTGGCCGTCTTCAGGACGGTCTGGATGGCGGACTTCATTTTGGCCTGGTCTCTGGTGGCCCAGGCGCCCGAGAGCACCGGAATGGCTGAGAGACCGAGGGTCATGATGATGGTGGGAATGAGGTTGCGGAAGTCCAGCGCGACGCCGTAGGCGCCGTAGAGGAAGCTCTTGATATCTTTGTCGACGACCGTGGAGGCCGCGAGCTCGGCCGCGTACATCCGGTGGAAGATCTCCGGCGCTTTGGAGACCGCGGCCTGGACCCGGTTGTTGACCGTCCAGGAGTCGATGAGGTTCGTGATGTTCAGTACCAGAGAACTGGTGACGACGGGAATGGCGAAGCGGATGATCTTGCTGCGCAGGCTCTTGCCGTCTTCCGGTTCCGGAGAGGCCAGGAGCATGTCCTGCGTGATGCCGTCCCCGATCACCCTGTGACGGATGAGCAGATAGATGAGACCGAGCACGGTGCCCAGTGTGACGCCGAAGATGGCGGCTGCGGCGCTGAACGGCGCGATGGCGCTGACGGCGTCCTGCGCGGTCGCGCAGTCTCTTCCGTAGACCGGGAGCCCAAGCTGGAAGCGGCTCATGCCGTGGATCTGCGCCCACTTCGCGAGG
>CAJGDU010000124.1 GCA_904502175.1 Clostridiaceae bacterium | reverse complement strand
GTGGTGTCGGGGTACAGGTAGCGGTAGGAGTCGGTGAAGCCCGCTCCGAGCAGCTCCGTGAACTTGGCCCGCTCCTCGTCGGAGAAGCCGGCGTTGCCCCGGTTGGTCTTCGGGTTCTTGAGGTCGATCTCCTCGTGGGCCACGTTCAGGTCGCCGCAGTAGAAGACCGGCTTCTTTTCATTCAGGTCGGACAGGTAGGCCCGCAGTTTGTCCTCCCAGTCCATGCGGTAGTCCAGGCGCTTCAGCCCGTCCTGCGCGTTGGGGACATAGGCGGTGACAAAGTAGTACTCCGGGAACTCCAGCGTAATGGCCCGGCCCTCACAGTCGTGTTCGGGGCTTCCGATGCCGTAAGTGACGGCGATGGGCTCCTCCTTCGAAAAGACCGCGGTGCCGGAATAGCCTTTCTTTTCGGCATAGTTCCAGTACTGGTGGTAGCCGGGCAGTTCGAGGTCCAGCTGGCCCTCCTGCATTTTGGTCTCCTGGAGAGCGAAGATGTCCGCGTCGAGGGCGGCAAAGCTCTCCTCAAAGCCCTTTTTCACGCAGGCCCGGATGCCGTTGACGTTCCAGGTGACGAACTTTTTCATGGAGCCTCCTTACTGCGCGGCAGTGGTGGCAGCGGGGGTGCCGCCGGCCTTGCCCTCGGAGACCAGTTTGCTCCACTGGCTCTGATGGCCGCTCAGGGTCTCGTTGTAGTAGTAGTTCCAGTCGTTGTCGGTGAAGAAGTAATAGTAGCTGCTCTCGGCCGGGTTCAGCGCCGCCCGGATGGCGGAGGTGCCCACGTTGCAGATGGGTCCGACGGGCAGGCCTTCCTTCTTGTACTGGTAGGCGTCGTTGGTGCAGTAGTTGCCGAACAGGGTGTTGTAGTCCAGCCCCTTCTCCTCGATGTACGCCTTCATTTTCCGCTCGATGTAATGGCGGGTGACGTCCGAGCCGATGTAGCCGAACCCGGAACCCTCCTTCAGGCGGTTCGCGAAGACCGAGGCCACCATGGGCATGTTTTTCGGATCGGAGGCTTCGGACTGGATGACGGAGGCCAGCGTCAGGACCTGGTCCAGGGTGTAGCCCTTTTCCTTCGCCTTCGCGAGGTCCTCATCGGTGACCTTGCTGTTCATGTTCTTGAGGAACCGGTCGAGGGCCTTTTCGGCGCCCTCTTCCTTGTAGAAGTCGTAGGTGTCCGGGAACAGATAGCCTTCGAGGACGAAGACCCTGCCGTCCGGCGTGACGCCTTCGAACAGGCGGTCGTAGCCGGTGGGGACCTTCGTGCAGAGGGCCTCAAAGTCCGCGGCGGAACAGACGCCGCTCGCCTCCAGCTTCTCGGCGACTTCCAGCACGGTGGTGCCCTCCGGGAAGGTGACGGTGACGATCTTTTCGGCCAGCGCCTTTTCGGCGGCCTCCTGCCGCGCCTCTCTCCGGTGGTTCCTCACCTGGAGCAGGACGCCGAACAGGACGGCGAGGACGAGGGCCAGCGCCACGGCGACCGTGATGATACGGCGCGTGCGGCCGGTTTTCTTATAGTTTTTTCGCGTCGTGTTAGCCATAGGAGACTCCTTTTACATATGCTCCGGCACGCTGACCTTGAGCATGGTCAGGACGTTGGCGAGCGTGGTCTTCACACACATGCAGAGGAACAGCCGCGCCTTGCAGAGCGCCTCGTCCTCCACGTTGACCCGGCAGGCGTTGTAGAACTTGTGGAACAGGGTGGCAAGTTCGGTGCAGTAGCGGGTCATGCGCGCGGGGTCGTAGTGGTCCGCCGCGGTGATGACTTCGGCGGGCAGGTCGGAGAGGTGGCGGATGAGTTCCCGCTCCTCGGACTCCCTGAGGAGTTCGAGTTCCTCCGCGGTGGCCCCGTCATAGGTCTTGCCCTCGTCGGCGAGCTTCTTCAGGATGCTGCAGATGCGGGCGTGGGCGTACTGGCAGTAGTAGACCGGGTTCTGGGCGCTCTGCTCGATGGCGAGGTCCAGGTCGAACTCCATCTCAGAGCCCGCTTCCCGGGTGTTGAAGAGGAACCGGGACGCGTCGATGGGGATGTCGTCCAGGAGGTCCACCAGCGTGATGGCGTTGCCGGTCCGCTTGGAGATCTTGACCGGTTCTCCGCCGCTGACCAGCTTGACCAGCTGCATGAGGACCACGTCGAGCCGGTCGCCGCCGAGGCCGAGCGCCTCCAGCGCGCCCTTCATGCGGGCCACGTGTCCGTGGTGGTCGGCGCCCCAGACGTCCACGGCTTTGTCGAAGCCCCGGACGGCCAGCTTGTTCCGGTGATAGGCAATGTCCGCCGCGAAGTACGTGGGGTTGCCGTTGGCCCGGATGAGGACGTCGTCCTTCAGTTCCAGTTTGTCGATGTCCTTCTGGCTCTTGCCGGCTTTCTGCAGCATGGCCGTCTGGACTTCGGTGTTCTTGTACCAAAGGGCGCCGTCCTGTTCATAGGTCAGGCCCTTCTTCGTCAGTTCGTCGATGGTGTCCATGACCTGACCGCTCTCGTGGAGGGTGCTCTCATAGAACCAGGTGTCGTAGTGGATGCGGTACTTCTTCATGGCCGCCTGCATGCCGGCAATGTTCTTCGGCAGGGCGTAGTCCACGAGCGCCTGTTTCCGCTCCTCTTCGGAGACGTTCCGGTACTGCTCGCCCGTTTCGGCGATGAACTCCTCCGCGAGGTCGACGATGTCCTTGCCGTGGTACGAGTCCTCCGGCAGCGGGACCGCGTCTTCGCCTTCGAAGTGCTGGCGGTAGCGGACGTCCAGCGACAGGGCGAACTTCTCGATCTGGTTGCCCGCGTCGTTGATGTAGAACTCTCTGTGGACGTCGTAGCCCGCCCACTCGAGGACCGCGGCCAGGCAGTCGCCCAGCGCGCCGCCCCGGGCGTTGCCCATGTGGATGGGGCCCGTGGGGTTGGCGGAGACGAATTCCACATTCACTTTTTTGCCTGCGCCGTAGGTGCTCCGGCCGTAGTCGGCGCCGTCGGCGGCGATGTCCAGAAGGATGTCGGCGTAGTACCGGTCGTTCAGGAAGAAATTCATGAAGCCGGGGCCCGCCACTTCGGCGCGGGTGAAGTAGGTGCCGTCAAGGTCCATGGCGTCGACGATGAGGCTCGCCGCCTTCGCGGGGGGCATGCGGAACACTTTCGCGTTCACCATGGCCGCGTTGGCGGAGAAGTCTCCGTTTTTCCGGTCTGCCGGGACTTCGATGTTGAAGTCGCGGAGTTCCCCGGCCGGCAGATCGCCCTTGTCGGTCAGGACTCTGATGGCGGCTTCCACGGCCGCCTTCAGCTGTGTTTTTGCAAGGTCTGCGGTTTTTGCCATTTCAGAAGGTCTCCTTCACTGTGATGTGGAGTGTATTGCGGGAAACGAAGTCCCCGCCGATGTCGAGGTTGTAGGTAAAGTCGAGGGTGCCGCCGGTCTCGGTCATGTCGGATGCGACGGACTCGGCAAACACGCCCATGAGCATGGAGCCGAACTCCGTCTCATACTGGCAGTTGTGCCGTTTGCCGACCTCCATGTAGAGGTCTGTGCAGTAGGGACCGGTGCGGCAGATGCTCACCTCCGTGCCCCCTTTGCAGGTGATGACGGTGGTGCAGCCCGCGAGGTCTCCCTCGGACTCCTTGTAGGTGATCTTGTAGGAGTCTTCGAGGAACGTGAGGTCCCCGAACAGGATGGTGGTGGCGTCCGCGGTCTCCAGTTCATAGTTGTGGATGTCGTGGAGGCGGATCATGTATTTGTGTGCCACGGTCAGCTCCATTTCTCCTCGGCCAGCTGCAGGAGCCGGTCGCAGAGCTCGGTGTAGGGAACGCCGGCGGCCTCCATCATCTTCGGGTACATGGAAATGCTCGTGAACCCGGGGATGGTGTTGATCTCGTTGAACAGGACCTTTCCGTCCGCCTTGGCGACGAAGAAGTCCACCCGGGAGAACCCGGTGCAGCCGAGGGCTTTGAAGACGTGCTGCGCGGCCTCCGCGACTTCGGCCCGTTTCTCTTCGGGCACTTCAGCGGGGATGCGGAGCAGGCTCGCGGCGTTGTCGTACTTTGCGTTGTAGTCGTAGAATTCGTTGGCGGGGAGGATCTGTCCGACGATGCCGGTCTCCAGCTCGTCGTTGCCGAGGACCGCGCACTCCACTTCGTACCCGTCGATGAACGCTTCAAAGAGGATGCGGGTGTCGTGCTGCAGGGCCAGGGCCATGGCGGCCTCCAGTTCCTCTCTGTTGTGAGCTTTGGTGATGCCCACGGAGGAGCCGGCGTTGGCCGGTTTGACAAAGATGGGGTAGCCGAGGGTGTCGGCCACTTCGTCGAGGGTCTTTCGGCCGGTGCGGAACTCGTACTCGGTCATGGAGACCCAGTCCGCCTGGGCCACGCCCGCGGCGTCCGCCACGGTGTTGGTGAAGATCTTATCCATGGACACGGC
>CAJGDU010000123.1 GCA_904502175.1 Clostridiaceae bacterium | reverse complement strand
TGCCAAAGCGCAGGAAGCCCGTGAAAAGCGGAAAGCCAGCATGGAGAAGTCCAACGCGAAGCAGGCCGCGAAGGAAAAGAAACGCCGCAACATGACCAAGGGTCAGAAACTGCGCCGCGTCCTTCTTCCCCTTCTCGCCATTCTCGTGGCTGTCGCCATTGCCCTGTCCGTCTTCTTCGGTCTGTTCGACCGGGCGTTTGCCGCCGAGAAGACCGCGGACGGCGACCGCATCTCTGTCGCTGAATACGAATACTACAACCGCATGTACTTCAACTACTACTATCAGATGTCTCAGCAGTATGAGCAGTACTACGGTGCGTACTATGGCGAGGGCGCCGGTAAAATGATGACCGGTTACGACTATTCCAAGTCCCCCGCCGACCAGGAGTTCACGCCGAACGAGGATGCCGGTCTCACCATCGACAAGAAGTATGGCGAGCACCCCACCTGGGCCGACTACTTCGAGCAGGAGTCTCTGAAGGAAGCCAACTCCTCTACCATGATCTACAAGAAAGCGGTCGAGGAAGGCTACAAGCTCACCAAGGCGGAACAGAAAGAGCTCGACGAGTTCCTGGAGAGCCTGCAGAAGAACGCCGACGATGACGGCTATTCTCTGGACGCCTACCTGCGGACCAACTACGGCCGCGGCATGTCCCCCTCCCTTCTGAAAAAGATCTACAGCAAGCAGACCATCGTCAACCGTTATAAGGAAGACAAGCAGGCCGAGCTCGCCAAGGCGATCACCGACGAAGAGATCGAAAAGGAATTCAACGAAAACTCCAAAGACTACACCACCGTCGACATCCGCAATTTCTCCTTCACCAATAAATATGCCGGCGAAGAAAAAGTATCCAAGGAAGATGTCAAGAAAGAGAATGACAGCCTCAAGAAAAAGGCCCAGGCCTTCCTCGAGAGCGTCAACCTTTCCAACTTCACCCAGATGGCTTATGACGCCACAGACGATAAAGACACCAAGGAACAGATGAAGGATGACTCGTCCTACACTTCCATGAACGACACCAACTACACCGCCATCCACGACTATGTCAGCAAAGAGGCGGCCGACTGGGCGTTCGACTCTGACCGCAAGTCCGGCGACAAGCAGGTCTTTGCCGTCAAGGAAGATAACGGCGCTGTCAACTATCACGTCTATGTGATGGAGAACGTCCTTCAGCGGGACAACCAGTATCCCGTCAACGTCCGTCAGATCCTGTTCATGGTCGCTGACGACTCCGCGTCCGATGCCACACAGAACGAGTCCGGCCACTCCGACAAGGAAGCCAAGAAGCTCGCGGACGACACCCTTGCCAAATGGAAGAAGGGCGACGCCACGGACGACTCTTTCGCCAAGCTTGCCAAAAAGCTCACCGAGGACACCGGCTCTGCCGAGAACGGCGGTCTCTATGAGAACGTCACGAAGGACTCCAACTATGTGGAACCCTTCCTCAACTGGTGCTTCGCGGACGGCCGCAAGAAAGGCGACTCCGGTGTCATCAAGACCGACTACGGCTACCATGTCATGTATCTCTCCAGCAAGTCCAAGGACGCCGTCTGGAAGAATACGGTCAGAGAAGCCCTTGCCAAGAAGCAGTTCGATCAGTATATCGAAGACACCATCAAGGCGGACGACGTCAAAGTCTCCAAGCACTGGACCAAGGTCGTCAAAAAACGTCTCGCGAAGGCTGCCGACACGGTCATCACCAACGCGGGCCTGAACGCCGCTTCCTCGACCGGCGGTCTGGAAGAAGCCCTTGCCGCCGCGGAATAACCGGCAATCCCAGCGCTCCCGCGCATCGCGTTGCGGGAGCCCACTGATCATCATATTTTTGTATCCAATCGCACAAGTAAACGGAGGAATCTAACATGACTTTTGAAAAGAAATTTGCTGAGTTCAAGAAGGAACTCGAAAAACGCGACACGAAAGACCTTCCCACCGACCTCGCCATGCAGGTCACCATGACTGACGAAGACTGCGGCGGCACCTTCTACGTTGCCAACATCGGCGGCAACTTCGCCGTGGAGCCCTATGACTATAAGGACAACACCGTCAACATCGCCGCTTCTGCCGCGACTCTGAAAGATCTGCTCGCCGGCAAACTCGACGGCCCCGACGCCATGTTCCGCGGCCTTGTCACCGCCAACGGCGACCTCGGCCATGCCCTTGCCGTTCTCGGTCTGAAGAAGAAAGCCGCTAAGAAGGCTGCGAAGAAGCCGGCTGCCAAAAAGCCCGCCGCGAAGAAGACCGCTGCCAAGAAGCCTGCCGCGAAGAAGACTGCCACCAAGGCCGCTGCTGAGAAGAAGACCGCGACCAAGACGGCTGCCAAGAAACCGGCTGCGAAGAAAACTGCGACCAAGGCTGCTGCCGAGAAGAAGACTGCGACCAAGAAAGCCGCTGCTCCGAAGGCTGCCACCAAGAAGACTGCAGAAAAGAAGACTGCCGCGAAGAAGCCGGCCGCCAAAAAGACTGCTGCCAAGAAATAAGCATATTGCGTGAAAGGACCTCTTCCCGAGGTCCTTTCTTTTAAAATTCACACTCTCTATGTTGACTTTTCATGTGTGTATTTTATAATTATAAAAATATTTTCTATTCATAGCTTTTTGGATCGTACTGCACTTTTCACGAGAGAGGTATCTTATGGCTTACTATTTCGATCAACCGTCCAGAACTTTTGGCGAGTACCTTCTGGTCCCCGGCTTCTCTTCCGGCGACTGCATCCCCGCCAACGTCGACCTGCGCACTCCCCTGGTCCGCTTCAAGAAAGGCGAAGAGCCGGACATCACGCTGAACATTCCCATGGTCAGCGCCATCATGCAGGCCGTCTCCAATGACACCATGGCCATTGCTCTGGCCAAGGAGGGCGGCGTCTCCTTCATTTACGGCTCTCAGTCCATTGAGAATGAGGCCGCCATGGTCGCGCGTGTCAAGAACTACAAGAAGGGTTTTGTCGTCTCCACGAGCAATCTGACCCCGGATGCCACACTCGCCGACGTCCTCACCCTCAAAGAGCGCACCGGTCACTCCACTGTGGCCATCACCGAGGACGGCACGGCCAACGGCAAGCTGCTCGGCATCGTCGGCTCCAAAGACTACCGTGTGTCCCGTATGGACCCCTCCGTCCAGGTCAAAGACTTCATGACCCCGCGTGAAAAGCTTATCACCGCGCCCGACACCACCACACTCAAAGACGCGAACGACATCATCTGGGAACACAAGCTGAATACGCTTCCTCTGGTCGACGCGAACGACCACCTCGCCTACCTCGTCTTCCGGAAAGACTATGACACCCACCATGAAAATCAGCTCGAGCTGCTGGACGAGAACAAGTCCTATGTGGTCGGTGCCGGCATCAACTCCAGAGACTATGAAGAGCGCGTTCCCGCCCTCATCGAGGCCGGCGCGGACGTCCTCTGCATCGACTCCTCGGAAGGTTATTCCGAGTGGCAGAAACGCACCCTTGAATGGATCAAAGGCAAGTACGGCGACACCGTCAAGTGCGGCGCCGGCAACGTGGTCGATGAAGAAGGTTTCCGCTTCCTCGCCGACTGCGGCGCAGACTTCGTGAAAGTCGGTATCGGCGGCGGATCCATCTGCATCACCCGCGAAACCAAGGGCATCGGCCGCGGACAGGCCACCGCCCTCATCGATGTCTGCCGCGCCCGCGACAAGTACTTTGAAGAGACCGGTATCTATGTTCCGGTTTGCTCCGACGGCGGCATCGTCCACGACTACCATGTGACCCTGGCACTTGCCATGGGCGCCGACTTCCTCATGCTCGGCCGGTACTTCTCCCGGTTTGACGAATCGCCCACGAACAAGATCCGTATCAACGGGCGCTACGTCAAAGAGTACTGGGGCGAAGGCTCCAACCGTGCCCGCAACTGGCAGCGGTACGACATGGGCGGCGACAAGAAGCTCTCCTTCGAAGAAGGCGTCGACTCCTACGTCCCCTATGCCGGCTCCCTGAAGGACGGCGTCTATACCACCCTCGCCAAGGTCCGCAGCACCATGTGCAACTGCGGTGCCCTCAGCATCCCTGAGCTCCGCGAGAAAGCCAAGCTCACCGTCGTGTCCTCCACTTCCATTGTCGAAGGCGGCGCCCACGACGTCATCACGAAGGACACCACGTCTAACGTATAAGAAAAAAATACCGAAGCCTCCCGTTTGGGAGGCTTTCTTTTTGACCAAATATTTGTTATAATTATTAAGTTAAATTCTGACGTTACTGTAGTAACGTCTAAGGAGCATCTGCAATGAAATACACGGAACAGTACGCGCCTTCTGTCGACCTGAAGAAGGCGACCGACGACGGAGTGGCCGTTGTCGCGAACATTGTTGAGACCGTTGGTCCCCGGCCCTCCGGCTCGGACCAGGAGCTGAAAGCGCAGCACATGCTGGGTGACAGCATCCGCCCCTA
>CAJGDU010000122.1 GCA_904502175.1 Clostridiaceae bacterium | reverse complement strand
GCCATGTCCATCGCGGACCGTCCCGGCCTCGCCGTCGGTTTCGTCGGCGGCTACCTGGCCAAGATCGGCGCCACCTGGGCCGCCCCCGGCGGACAGGACGTCTCCGCCGGTTTCCTCGGCGCTCTGCTCGCCGGTTTCCTGGCAGGTTATATCGTCAACTGGCTGAAGAAACTTACCTCTAAGTTCCCGGCCTCCCTGGACGGCATCCGTCCCATGCTCATCTACCCGCTCATCGGCATTGCCATCATTGCCGCCATCATGTGTACCATCGACCCGGTCATGATCGCGCTCAACAATGCCATCTCCACCTTCCTGAACTTCCTGTACGCCAAGAACCTCATCGTTCTGCTCGGTCTCCTGCTCGGCATGATGATGGCCACCGATATGGGCGGCCCCATCAACAAGGCTGCCTACCTCTTCGGTGTCGGCATGCTGTCCCTGGGCACCGATGCCGGCTTCCTGATGATGGCCTGCGTCATGATCGGCGGCATGGTTCCTCCCATCGCCATCGCCATGGCCTGCCAGTTCTTCCCGCAGAAGTTCACCAAGCAGGAACGCTCCACGGCCGCAACCAACTATGTCATGGGTCTCTCCTTCATCACCGAAGGTGCTATCCCGTTCGCGGCTGCTGACCCCGGTCACGTCATTCCCGCCATGATGGTCGGCTCCGGTGTTGCCGGCGCCCTGTCCGCACTCTTCAAGTGCACCCTCATGGCTCCCCACGGCGGCGTCTTCGTCTTCGCGACCGTCGGCAGATGGTACTTCTACCTGCTGGCCCTCGCCGCTGGCGCCCTGGCCGGTATGGCCATGCTCGGTCTCCTGAAGAAGGACATCGTTTCCAAGGAAGAGATCGAAGCGGATAAAGCCGCTGCGAAAGCAGAGAAGGCAAAAGCGAAAAAGGCGTAAATCGCCATCGGAATAAAACGTAAAGGAGAAATGCAATCATGGTATCTCAGACTGTCAAAGTCATCAACAAGGAAGGCTTCCACATGCGTCCCGCGAACTACTTCATCAAAGAGATGAGCGCGTTCGAAAGCGACGTCAAACTCGGCTTCAACGGCAAAGATGTCAACGGCAAGTCCATCATGAACATCATGGCCGCCTGCATCAAGTTCGGCAGCGAGCTTGAGATCAAATGCGAAGGCCCCGATGAGGAAGCAGCCCTTGCCAAAGCCGTCGAACTCGTTGAGTCCGGCCTCGGCGACGCGGAATAAGTCTTTACGCAAGAAGCTCCCGGTTCTCCGGGAGCTTTTTTCTGCCCTAAAATATACACATAGAACGGGCGTCAAAAAACTAGGAACTTTAGATAAAATGTGCATTTCTATTTTGTACAGATTGCTCTATAATAAATGCAAAATGACGAAAGGAGCCCGCCCATGGCAGAGAAACGCATCCCGTTTGAAGAAGTCGACCTCATTTCCGGCCTGTTTGGCAGTTTTGACAGCAATATCCGGATCCTGGAGGACGAATACCACGTGACCGCGGTGAACCGGGGAGGAGAACTCAAACTGACCGGAGACGACGAGACAAGTGTCGAAGCGGCAGCCCGCGCGGTGCAGGGGATGCTGGTCCTTTTGAAAAAAGGAGAACAGCTCAATGAGCAGAACATCCATTACGTCATTTCCATGGTGAACGAAGGCGCCGACCAGAAGCTGTCGAAGCTCATGTCGGACTGCATCTGCATCACCTCCCGGGGCAAGCCCGTCAAGGCCAAGACCCTCGGCCAGGAGGCCTATGTGGAAGCCATTCGTGACAACACCGTCATCTTTGGCATCGGCCCTGCCGGCACCGGTAAGACCTATCTCGCCGTCGCCATGGCCGTCAAGGCGTTCAAGGCCAAAGAAGTCAACCGCATCATCCTGACCCGGCCCGCCGTGGAAGCGGGGGAGAGCCTCGGGTTCCTGCCGGGCGACCTGCAGCAGAAGGTCGACCCGTACCTCCGCCCCCTCTATGACGCCCTTTTCGACATGCTCGGCGCCGAGAGTTTCCAGAAACAGCTGGAGCGGGGCAGCATCGAAGTGGCGCCGCTCGCCTACATGCGCGGCCGCACGCTCGACGACAGTTTCATCATCCTCGATGAAGCGCAGAACACCACCTCGGAACAGATGAAGATGTTCCTGACGCGCCTCGGAAGCAATTCCAAAGCGGTCGTCACCGGAGACATCACCCAGATCGACCTGCCCGGCGGCAAGAAGTCGGGCCTCAAAGAAGTCACCCGCATCCTGAAAGATATCGAGGGCATCACCACCGTCTATTTCAACGAAAAAGACGTCGTCCGCCACCATCTCGTCCAGGAGATCGTCCGCGCATATGACAAATATGCCGAGAAGCAGGCGAAAGACACCTCGAAAAAGAACTACAGAAAATGAATCGCCACATCAGAAGACAAGGAGGAATGTCCGGTGGCAAAAAAAGTGAAAGTCGTCATCACTGATGACCAGAAAACCGTAAAAGTCCCGAAAGGCCTGCGCCTTCTCATCCGCCGCTGCTGCACTGCGGTGCTCGTCATGGAAGAGTTCGGCGACGACGCGGAAGTGTCCGTGAAGATCGTCGACAACGAGCAGATCCGCGCCCTCAACAAGCAGTATCGGAATATCGATAAAGAGACCGACGTTCTGTCGTTCCCTCTGGGAGCCGACGGCGTCTACGATGTCAACCTCTCCACCGGAGAAGCCCAGCTGGGCGATATCGTCCTGTCCCTGGAAAAAGCCATAGAACAGGCCCGGCGGTACGGCCACTCCCTCGAGCGGGAAGTGGGTTACCTGACCGTCCACTCCATGCTCCACCTTCTGGGCTATGACCACGAGAACGGCGGCCTCGAACTGGTCCGCATGAGAGAAAAAGAAGAGAAAGCCCTGACCGAACTCGGCCTGCGCCGGGACGGCAATTACTATATGGAGGACGAGGCGTGACCGCCTTTTGACGGCTTATGGAAACGAAAACCGCATTTGTGGCCATCGTCGGCTGTCCCAATGTGGGCAAGTCCTCCCTGCTCAACCGCATGCTGGGGCAGAAGGTGGCCATCGTGTCCGCCAAACCCCAGACCACCCGCACCCGCATCATGGGCGTCCTCACGAAGGGAGACACCCAGCTGGTGTTCACCGACACGCCGGGCTACCACCGCCCGAAGAACAAGCTCGGAGAGAAGATGGTGAAGGCGGTCATCGACGGCATCGACGGCGTGGACGCGGCCCTGCTGGTCGTGGAACCCGAAAAGGTCGACGACGCGCCCCTGCGTCCGGCCGAAGAGGAGCTCCTGAAGCGCATCCGGCGCGAGGGCATCCCCTGTGTGCTGGCCATCAACAAGATCGACACGCTCCCGGAAAAGGAGCAGCTGGCGGTGCGCATCGCCGAGCTCATGCAGCTCTATGACTTTGCCGCCATCGTCCCCACCTGCGCGGTGAAGGGGGAAGGCGTCGACGAACTCATCGACGAACTCGCCGCCCTCAGCCAGGTGTCGCCCCACTTTTTCCCGGACGACGCCCTCACCGACCAGCCCGAACGGGTCATCGCCGCGGAGATCATCCGCGAAAAGATGCTGCGGCTCCTGGAGCGGGAAGTGCCCCACGGCATCGCGGTCAGCATCGAGCGCATGCACGAGCGGGAAGACGGCAGCGGCATCGTGGACATCGAGGCCACCATCTACTGCGAAAAGGAGAGCCACAAGGGCATCGTCATCGGCAAGAAGGGCGCCATGCTCAAGAAGATCTCCACCTACGCGCGGGAGGACATGGAAAAGTTCTTCGACTGCCACATCAACCTGCAGTGCTGGGTGAAAGTCAAGGAGGGCTGGAGAGACCGGGAAGGTCTCATCCACAACTTCGGACTGGACTGAAAAACGAATCCCTGCTCACCGGAGCCCTTGTCTTCGGTGGGCTTTTCTTTATAATAGTACTTAGTTATCGAACAGAGAGGAGGGCAGGCGATGAATCTCGAAACCGACGGACTCGTCATCAAAGAACAGAAGATCGGAGAAAACGACCGGCTCATCACGCTGCTCACCTCGAAGTACGGCCTTATCAGAGCCTTCGTCCGGCGGGCCAACACGGTGAAGAGCAGCATGCTCCCGTGCACGCAGCTGCTCAGCTACTCGGACTTTGTCCTGTACAAGGGAAAGAGTTCCTACTCCGTGAACAGCGCATCGCCCAAGGCGTCCTTTTTCAAACTGAACGAGGACATCGAGGCCCTGAGCGTCGGGTTCTATCTGGCGGAACTCTTCGGCGAGCTCGCCCCGGAGAACGACAACGCGGAAGTGCTGCTGAAACTGCTTCTGAACTCGCTCTACCTCATGGCGGAGAAGAAGCGGCCGCCGGCTCATGTGAAAGCCACCGCCGAGCTGCGGGCCCTGTCCAACGCGGGCTACATGCCGAACCTTGTGGCGTGCGCGGAGTGCGGCACCTACGAGACGGACCCTATGTACTTCAATCCCGCCTCCGGCCTGCTCTTCTGCTCCGACTGCGCGGGCCCCGCGGACGGCATGCAGCTGTC
>CAJGDU010000121.1 GCA_904502175.1 Clostridiaceae bacterium | reverse complement strand
TTCGTTGCAAAGGCGATATCCCAGACATCGGCGGGGTCGCTCTCTCGGAGCAGCACATCGCGGAAAATGCCGTTGTTGCGGAACATGTCCTGGCACTCGAGATAGGTGCCGTTGCACCACCGGTGCACGACGGCCACCAGCTCGTTCTTCCCGGCGGTGATATAGGGGCTCAGGTCGAACTCTGCCGTGTTGTGAGCTCCTTCCGAATAGCCGACGAACATCCCGTTCAGGTAGAGGTCCAGACAGGAGGCGACGCCGAGGAAGGAGATGATATAGCTTTTTTCCGGATCCGCCGCCGTAAAGAACGTGCGGTAGACACCGACCGAGTTGTACTCTTCTCCCGGGTCTTCCCAGCGGGGACGCGGGCCCTTGTCCGCGCCGTGCCACATGAAGACTCTGCCGGCCTTCTCCAGCGTCGGGATGACGGGCGGGTCGTACGGGAACTGGTAGCGGGAGTTGACGTAGAACGGTTTCAGATACCCCTTGAACTGCCAGCAGGACGGGACCGCCAGTTTGTCGAAGGAGACCGCGTCCGTGTCAAAGACGGCCGGGAGGTCGTTGGGGTTTTGATAGAACTTGAAGTCCCAGGCACCGTTCAGGCAGCGGACCTTCGGGGACTTGTAGCGCTTCTCCGCGAGGGAGACCGCGTCGGCCGACTTCCGGTCCGGGTACGGGATGAAATAGCTCCTCGGCGGAAGCTTGTTGACTTCGAAGGTGGAAAACGTTGCGTAGTTTTCCTGCTGGAATACATACTTCATGTCCGTTCCTCTTTCTCTGTCAGATCGTTTGTTTCGATTTTGGTGCCGCCGACGCCGCGGACGAACAGGATGTGGCAGGAGCCCTCACCCAGAGCGGCGTCCAGCGTCTCCCGGTATTCCTCCACCAGGTCGTTCGGCACGAAGGCCTGGATGGTGCCGGCAAAGCCGCCGCCGTGGACCCGGCTGGCGCCCCTCCCCTTCAGGACCTTCTCGCTGAGGGCCAGGGCCAGAGAGACGCCCTGGCGTTCGGGGTGGGCCGGCGAATAGACGTTTTGCAGGAACTTGTAGGATGAGTTGCCGGAGGCCCGGACCTCGTTCAGGAAGGCTTCGAAGTCGCCCGCCTCGAGCGCCGCCACCTCCCGGTCCACTCTCCGGTTCTCCTCAAAGAAATGGATGGCGCGGAGGACCGGCCGGTCGCCAACCTGCGCCCGCACCTCGGGCAGCTTTTCATAGAACGCCTCTTCGTCGACGTCCCGCAGCACTTCTTTTCCGAAGAAGGCCGCCACCTGTTTCATCTCCGCGGGGACCGCGGCATAGTCCGGAGTCAGGTCCGCGTGGGAACCGTGGGTGTCGACGATGCAGAGACTGTGGCCAAAGGCGCCAAAGTCGGCGTCCACCTGTCGGACGACAGGCTCTGCCGGGTCTTTGAAGTCGATGGTGACGAGGTTGCCGACGGAGCACGCCATCTGGTCGAGGAGGCCGCTGGGCTTGCCGAAATAACGGTTCTCCGCGATCTGTGACGCCTTGGCCACCGTGACGGGCGGAATGGCGCCGTCGTTGTAGAGGCCCGACAGGATGGTGCCGACGAGCACTTCAAAGGCCGCGGACGAAGACATGCCGGAGCCCTGCAGGACATCGGACGTCGTGTAGGCGTCGAAACCGCCGACGGCATACCCTGCTGCCGCCAGAGCGCCGGCCACGCCGCGGATGAGAGCCTGGGAAGTGCCTTCCTCCTCCGGCACCGGGTCGAGCTGTGACAGGTCCACCCGGTCCTCCGGATAGCCCTCTGACTTCAGCCGGACGAACCCGTCCTCGCGGGGACGGACGACGGCGATGACATCGAGGTTCAGGGAGCAGGCCAGGACCTTGCCGTGCTGGTGGTCCGTATGGTTCCCGCCGACCTCACTGCGGCCGGGCGCGGAATACAGCTGTACATCGCCCTCTTCCCCGTAAAGCTGACGGAACATGGCAATGGCATGCCGATAGCGCTCCGGCTGTTTGGCAAGAGCACTTTCGTCGACATATAACGGCCGCACCGCTGTCGTGAAGGGGTCTGAAGTCAGCTGTGCCGTCGCAAACAGCACTCCGCGCTCACAGTCGTTCCCTTCCACAGAGACGTGGCCTCCCGTATCTTTTGCAGCCTGCAGATAGCAGCCCCGGGGGCAGACCTGACAGGTCATCATCAATTCAGTCATGGTTTCACCTCTTCTATCATCTTATACGATTTAAAGGGAACGTTCAACCAAGGATGTTTCCTGAAAAGGGCGCGAGTGTTAAACTCCGGTTTCGTTAAGCGTTGACTATCAATATTAAGAAGAATATACTATACATGTATCTTTTTTACTGTAAAAGGAGGGAGAGAAATGCTCGGAGGAGCCCTGTGGCTGCTGCTGTTCAGCGCCGTCGCACTGGCAGGTCTGGTCATTACCGTCCTGTATGGGAAAGTCTTCGACTACGACGACGAATAACAGCAAAAGTCAATGGATCATGAAAAAGGAGAAAACATATGCCTACGTTAGACAAAGTAACGATCGCCGGGCTCATGGTTCCCGATGAACCCATTTACGCGATCCTCACCCTCGTGTCCGGTATTTTCTGGACCATCGTTTACATCGACATCATTTACAGAGGCTTCAAGGACAAAGCCTGCGGTATGCCGCTCATGGTCCTCGGCCTCAACTGGTCCTGGGAGTTCATCTTCGCCTTCATGGGCGAGCCCTTCTTCCATGAAGGTTCCTTCTTCTGTGTCACCCAGCAGACCATGGTCCAGAGAGGCGTCGACGCCGTCTGGTTCCTCTTCGACTGTGTCATCCTCTACCTGAAGTTCAAGTACGGCCGCGAGGAGTTCAACCACTCCCTGCCGGGCTTCGGAAGGAAGATGTTCGTCCCCTACGTCCTGCTCATCCTGTTCATCAGCTTCCAGGCGGTCTGGTTCATCTCCATGGAACTGGAAGACCATCAGGGCGCGTACGCTGCTTACCAGCAGAACATCTTCATCTCTTCCCTGTACATCCCCATGCTGCTCCGCCGCGGTAACACGGACGGCCAGTCCATGATCATCGCCATCTCCAAGTGCCTCGGCACACTGGCGCCGGATGTCATGGGCGCCATCGTGCTCCTGCGCTCGTATCATGTCCCGCTGAGCAAGTTCCTGCTCATGGAGACCATGCCCTACATGAAGCTGCTCATCGGCTCCTGCCTGCTCTTCGACCTCGTCTACATCATCACCCTTTACAGAGCGTTCAAGAAGGAAGGCAAGAACCCCTGGACCCGCAAGCCGCTGCCCGGCTATGTCCAGTCCGATGACCCCCATGTCTGGGTCCCGGAAGAGGTTGCCGCCGGTATCTTCATCAAAGACGAAAAGTATTCCGAACAGTTCATGGCCGGCATCAACGCCGCCCAGAGCCAGCGGTAAACAGACAACAAAAAAAGACTGCACCGTCCGGTGCAGTCTTTTTCTCATATTCAGTGGTCCCGGCTCATCAAAAGGTCGCGCAGGAAGACCAAAATCTGGTCTGTGGCGGAGGCCTCATAGTCGATGGCATCGTTGGGGCTGAGCAGCACGTCCGCCTCGGGGAGGCTGACGTCCGGCGGGAAGGCGTTCGTGTACATCTTCATGACGCAGAGGTCATAGATGCAGTCGCGAAGGGCCTTGCCGAATCCGACCGGATCCTGGTTGTACTGCGACTTCAGCGCCGTAGTGGTCTGGATCTCCTGAGTGAAATACCAGAAGCTGGTCAGGACCGCGTCGTTGCGGGCATAGACGGCCAGCACCGGGTCCAGATAGCCGCTCCCCGTCCAGTTGGTGTAGGCGTCAGTCACGACATACCCTTTGAAGCCCCACTCGTTCCGCAGCAGGTCCACCAGCAGCGGACGGCTGGCGCCGCACCAGGTGGCCCCAATGCGATTGTAGGCCGACATGACGCCGTGGGCATCGCCCTCTTTGACGCCGAGTTCGAAGGGCTCCAGATAGAGCTCGCGCATGGCCTGCTCGCTGACCCAGGTGAACAGACCGTTGGATTGGCGATTCGTCTCCTGTTCATTGCAGACAAAGTGCTTGAGCGTGACGACCACGCCCTGGGACTGGGCGCCCCGCGTGACGGCAGCCGCCATCTTGCCGGAGAGGTACGGGTCTTCCGAGAAGTACTCGAAGTTCCGTCCGCCCAGAGGACTGCGCCGCAGGTTGCAGCCGGGGGCATACCAGACTTCGGTGCCGAGCTGTTTCGCCTCCTGGCCCACGGCGCGGCCGAACGTCTCCGCCAGCGCGTCGTTCCAGGTGCAGGCGAGCGTCGCTTCGACGGGGTACGCGAAGCCGATCTTCGTGTAGAGCAGACCGCCGGGGCCCTTCACGGCCGCCGGGCCGTCGTTGTCATCGGTGGGCGGCACGCCGAGGCGGCGGAGACCCATGGTCCCGTAGCCGCTCTCCGCGACCATCTCGATCATCTCATCGACGGTGAACTGGTTTAAGTACTTCGTCCAGAGGGACGCGTCCTTTGCCACATCCTTCAGCAGGATGGGGCCGTCTTTGTAATTGACGCCCTGT
>CAJGDU010000120.1 GCA_904502175.1 Clostridiaceae bacterium | reverse complement strand
CTGGGTCCACAGGGGCGATGTGCCCATGGCCAGACGGACCAGCGGCGGCGCGAGGGCCAGCAGGACGGCGGCTCCCACGACGGCGGGGGTGTAGTACTTCGCGAACTTCGTTATGAAGTTCTCCGCCTTCGCCTTCCGGGACCTGGCGTTCTCCACCAGTTCGAGGATCTTGGAGGCCGTGGACTCGCCGAAGGCCTTCGTGGTCTGCACCTTCAGGACGCCGGACAGGTTGATGCCGCCGGAGGTGACAGAGCTGTCCGGGCCGACGTCCACCGGCAGGGACTCGCCGGTGAGGGCGCTGTTGTTGAGGCTGGACGTGCCCTCCAGGACGATGCCGTCGATGGGCACTTTCTCGCCGGGCTGGATGACGATGACCGAGCCGGGCTCGAGCGTGTCGGGGTCCACCTGGACGAGCTGACCGTCCTGCTCGATGTTCGCGTAGTCCGGCCGGATGTCCATGAGCTCCGCGATGTTCTCGCGGCTCTTGCCGACGGCAATGCTCTGGAACAGCTCGCCGATCTGGTAGAACAGCATGACGGCGACGCCTTCGGTGTACTCCTGCAGGATAATGGCGCCGATGGTGGCAATGGCCATGAGGAAGTTCTCGTCGAAGACCTGGCCTCTGCCAATGCCCTTGACGGCCTTCCATAAAACGTCATAGCCCACCACAAGGTACGGGACCATGTAGAGGGCGAAGAGGACGTATTCGTTGATGTTCGTGAAGTGAGCGATCAGCCCCAGGACGACCATGAGAACGGCCGCGATGAGGATGCGGGCCAGGGCCTTTTTCTGCTTTCTTCTCATCGATATCCTCCTTTTGAAGTGATTGCTCAGAAGTCGATCTCGATGTCGTCGTCGACCTTGCGGGCGTTCTTGAGGGCCGCTTTCATGACTTTCTTCTCATTGGCGCCGTCTTCGAACTCGACGTTCATCTTGAGGGTCATGAAGTTGACGGTGGCGTCGGCAATGCCGTCGGTCTTTTTGACGGCTTCTTCCATTTTGGCGGCGCAGTTGGCGCAGTCGACATAAATCTTGTATGTTTTCATAAGGGTTCCTCCTACAATTGAACAGTTGCTCATATGTTCAACCTCATTATATAAATCGCCCGCGCTTTTGTCAACAGGAAAATATGGTATAATGGGCGCACAGCAAAGGAGGCATGTTTTATGGACCTCGAAAAAGTCAAGTTATATCTCAAAGAGCACTGGCGCGATATCCTGCGCATCATCATCGTCATCTGCCTGCTGCTCGTCATCATCATCAACTTCGACACCTTCCGCCACCTCGACGTGGAGGGCATGGTGCAGCGGGCCGGGTCCCCGTGGAAAGGGTTCCTCGTGGTCATGGCGCTGTTCGCCATCAAGTCCATTGTGCTCGTGGTGCCGGCGGCCCTGGTCAACGTAGGCGTCGGCGTGGCCTTTACGCCCATCATCGGCCTTCTGGTGAACACGGCCGGCGTGGTCGTGGAGCTGACCACCTCGTACTTCATGGGCTATTTCCTCGGCGGCGAATTCGTGGAGCGGCAGCTCGATAAAATGAAGCGGGGCAGGGAGTACCTCGAAGACGACTCCCGGGACAGCGCGGTCGTCATGTTCTTCCTGCGCATCATCCCCATCTTCTCGGTCAACGCCATCTCCATGTTCTACGGAAGCTCCCATTACAACTACTGGAAGTACCTCGGCATTTCCATGGCGGGCATGATGCCCCGGGTCATCGTTCTGTCTCTTTTCGGCAACGCGATCTACGAAAACCTGCCCAGTCTGACCCAATTGGTCTCCAACATGGTAGGATAATCTTTTTTAGCAGACAAATTTACACTTTATTATTGATAATTATATGACAAATGGGGTAAACTAGTATTTGGTGAAATTTCCGCTATAGGCAACGGGAGTTTCGAGAACCTCAAACATTTTTATTTTAAGGAGTTGTGTATCATGCCTAGAGTTTACTGTCCTTGGGACATCATCACACCGTTCGTCACCGACGCCTTCATCGGCTATGGTATTCCCGAAGAAGATGCGAAGATCTGCACCGACATCCTTCTCGAGTCCGACAAGCGCGGCATCGAGAGCCACGGCTGCAACCGCTTCAAACCCATCTATCTCGACCGCATCAAAGCCGGCATCCAGCAGCCGGTCACCAACTTTGAGATCCTCAAAGAGACCGAGACCACCGCTGTCGTCGACGGACATGACGGCATGGGTCAGGTCATTGGCTACAAGTCCATGCAGATGGCTATCGACAAGGCGAAGAAATACGGCCTCGGCATGGTCGCTGTCCGCAACTCCTGCCATTACGGCATTGCCGGTTACTATGCCTCCCAGGCAGCCAAGCAGGGCTGCATCGGCATCACCGGCACCAACGCCCGTCCCTCCGTCGCTCCCACCTGGGGCGTTGACGGCATGTTCGGCACCAACCCGCTGACCATCGGCATTCCCACCGACGAAGACTTCGACTTCGTCATCGACTGCGCCACCTCCATCACCCAGAACGGTAAGATCGAGTACTACGAGCGCATCGGCGAAAACGTCCACAAAGGCACCGTCATCACCAGAGACGGCGAAGAGTTCTGCGGCGACGCAGGCGAAGGCCTCAAGATGATCCGTCAGGGCACCGCTGCCCTCACCACCCTCGGTGGTGCCGGCGAAGCGCTGGGCGGCTACAAAGGTTATGGCTATGCCATGGTCGTCGAACTCCTGTCCGCCATCCTCCAGGACGGCAACTACGGCAAAATGCTCGACGGCAAAGATGAGAACGGCAACCTGGTCCCCTATCACCTGGGCCACTTCTTCATCGCCATCGACACCGACCACTTCCTCGGCGAAGAACTCGCCAGAGCGAAGGCCGGAGAGATCATCCGCTCCGTCCGCAACTCCACCAAGGCTCCGGGCGCCGACCGCATCTACACCGCCAACGAAAAAGAGTGGGATGTCTGGCTCGAGAGAAAAGACAAAGGTGTGCCCATCACCGAGCCTGTCCAGAAAGAGATCGTCGCAGTCCGCGATGAACTGGGTCTGACCCAGTATAAATTCCCCTGGGAATAACCTTTAGCACCCACCCCTGACAGGAAAGGAATCATTTATGGATTATGCAAAAGAGTCTCTCCGCCTTCACGGAGAATGGAAAGGTAAGATCGAAGTCGTCTCCACCGTTCCCACCGAGAACGAAGACGACCTGTCCCTTGCCTACACCCCCGGTGTCGCTCAGCCCTGTCTCGAGATCCAGAAAGACCTCGAAAAGAGCTATGAGCTGACCCGTCGCCACAACATGTGCCTCGTCGTCACGGACGGCACAGCCGTTCTCGGACTCGGCGACATCGGCCCTGAAGCCGGCATGCCGGTCATGGAAGGCAAATGCGTTCTGTTCAAGAACTTCGGCGATGTCGACGCGTTCCCGCTCTGCATCAAGTCCAAGGATGTCGACACCATCGTTGAGACCATTTACATGATCTCCGGCTCCTTCGGCGGCGTCAACCTCGAAGATATCGCGGCTCCCCGCTGCTTCGAGATCGAGCGCAAGCTGAAAGAGAAATGTGACATCCCCATCTTCCACGACGACCAGCACGGCACCGCCGTCATCACGCTGGCAGGCCTCATCAACGCGCTGAAGCTCGTCGGCAAGAACATTGAGGACATCAAGATCGTCACTTCCGGCGCCGGCTCCGCCGCCATCGCCATCGTGAAGCTCCTCATGTCCTATGGTGCCAAGAACGTCACCATGTGCGACCGCCAGGGCGCCATCTACAAAGGCCGCGACGGTCTGAACTGGATCAAGGAAGAAATGGCTGAAGTCACGAACCTCGACCACAAAGCCGGTTCTCTGGCTGACATGCTCGTCGGCGCGGACGTCTTCATCGGCGTCTCCGGCCCCGGCACCGTCACTCAGGACATGGTCAGAAGCATGGCCGACGACGCCATCGTCTTCGCCTGCGCCAACCCCACTCCGGAAATCTTCCCGGATGAGGCGAAAGCCGCCGGCGCCCGCGTCATCTCCACCGGCCGTTCCGACTTCCCGAACCAGATCAACAACGTTCTGGCCTTCCCGGGCATCTTCCGCGGCACCTTCGACGTCCGCGCGTCTGACATCAACGAAGACATGAAGATGGCTGCTTCCCTCGCTCTCGCCGGCCTCATCTCCGACGACGAGCTGTCCGAAGACTACATCATCCCGAAGGCCTTCGACCCGCGCGTCGGCCCTGCCGTCGCCAAAGCGGTCGCTGAAGCGGCCCGCAAGTCCGGCGTCGCCCGCATCTGAGCGCGCTCTCTGCAGGCAGACCGGCCCGCCGAGCTTTACTGCTCAGCCTGCCCGGACCCGCCGACTCAACCAACCGCAAAAGAACCTGCTCTTCTGGAGCAGGTTCTTTTTGTGCAGCGATGCGTGTGCCACGGTGCTTCGGGGCTGTCAAGGGCAGGCACGCCTGTCACACGAGTGTGGTTCCCACCCTTGACAGCCCCTCCGCCCCGCGGCGTGGGGGACACAACAAGCGTAAGGCGCAGAGCGCTTCCGCTTGCAAAAAAGCATG
>CAJGDU010000119.1 GCA_904502175.1 Clostridiaceae bacterium | reverse complement strand
GCCTCCAGCTCCGCTCTGGAGTACAGCGTGCCGTACTCCGTCGGGTGCGAAATGTATACCATGCCGGGGAACACCATGTGGTCGTGGTTCGCGTCGGCATAGAAGGTCTCCAGATACGCCCGTACGCTGTCGGCGGAGAGTTTGCCGTCCACCTGCGGAAGCGCAAGCACTTTCCGACCGGCGTGCTCAATGGCCCCGGCCTCGTGGACGCTCACGTGCCCGGTCTCCGCGGCGATGACGCCCTCGTAGTCCTTCAGCATGGTCGAGATGACCACCTGGTTCGTCTGGGTGCCGCCGACGAGGAACTCCACGTCCGCTTCCGGGCAGTCGCAGGCGCTGCGGACTTTCTCCTTTGCCCGCAGGCAGTACACGTCCATGCCGTACCCGGGCAGCGCCTCCAGGTTCGTCTCCTGCAGGGCTTTCAGCACATCCGGGTGGGCGCCGGCGATATAATCACTTTCAAAGGATACCATGGTCGGAACTCCTTTCCGTTTTTGTCTGTGGACCTCCATTATACAATAGAGAAGGCCCTGACGAAAGTCAGGGCCCTTTCCGTATTGGGTCAGCCACCGTATATGAGGGCGAAGAAACTGATGACATCGCCTTCTTTCAATACGGTGTCCATGGGTTGTGTTTGTCCGTTCAGGGCGACCCGGACGATCCTTGCAAAGGTCGTCGGAAGCCCGATTTTGTGGATGGCCTGACCGAGGGTAGCCCCCTCTTCAATGTCCAGCCAGCCTTTTTCATCGAGGTTACGGGCCAGTCCAAACGGCCCGAAGACCTTGATTCTCATGAGACAGCCTCCATGCGAATGGCGTCGACCGGGCACGCTTCGCAGCATTTGCCGCAGCCGATGCATCTTGTCTTATCGACAACGGGGAAGAAATTGTTCCATTTGTCAAACCCGGCTGCCTTGCCGTTCATGGAGAGTTCGAGACAGCTCATTGGACATGCTTCCCAGCAGATCTTACACGAAAGGCAGGGCTCAAAGTTGAAAACCGGATATTGTTTTGCAGCCATTACGACACCTCCAGTTTCAGAAGATCATTGATTCCGAGCTTGTCGAGCGTCTCCGGCAGCGGGGCGCCGGTGGCCGGATCCCAGCCAAACGCTTTCCAGTGCAGGGACTTCTGCTCGTCCGTGTTGGGGAGCTGGACGCCTTTGAGGGCGCCTGCTCTCAGGGGCGGGAAGCCCAGGACACGCTTCGGAAGTTTGAAGTCTGTCGGGTTGATGCCGTGCTTGACATTGAACAGCTGGCGCATGGTCTGGATGCGCTCGCCGACTTGCATATAGTCTTCGCCGTCGCGGTTCCAGCCGCTCGCCGCATTGATATGCTCGGCGGGGTGGGAGGTGTGCACGCCCATCATCTCCAGATAGAGGCAGGCGCCCATACCGTCCATGAGCTGGCTGTAGCAGGTGTTGGCCTTCGTGACCAGTGCGTTCTGTTCGGTCGCTTGCCGGTCCTCGTTCTTGTGGTGAACTTTGACGGGCGGCGCCCAGGAGCAGAAGTCGCAGAGGCTCATGGCATTGTACATGAGGTCCATGGCAATGGTGTGCTTGCCCGGCGCCGGTTCCAGCATGTAATGCAGGCCGACCGAGGTGTCGTTCCTCGGGTCGTGGGCGGGCAGTTCCTGGCCGCCGACGTTGATGGCAAACTGTTCCGTCTCGGGGCCGAGACGTTCCACGGCCTTCTTCGTGCCGTCCGCCAGTATATCGCCAAAGCCTTCGCGGTCGATGATCTTCTGGCACAGGGTCAGAATGGCGTACGTGTTGCCCCAGGTGAGTTTGAGGCCGTCGGTCACGCTCTCATCGATGAGTCCGTTCTCGAAGCATTCGATGGCGTAGGCAATGGTGCCGCCGACCGAAATGGAGTCGAGTCCGGCGCGGTTCAGGAGCTCGTTCATGTACAGGATGGAGTCGAGGTCGTCGTTCAGCAGCAGGTTGCCCAGCTGGTTGAGCGTCTCATACTCCGGCTTGTGGGTGAATTCGTACTTGCTGTACTTGTTGCCCCGAATATCCAGGATGCCGCCGCAGCCGAGTGCGCAGGAGTAGCAGTGATATTTCTGGTACTCCTTTTTCAGCAGGATGTCGGGGTCGAACGTCTTCGTGGCGTTCGGAATGTCTACCCTGGAACCTGCCCAGTTCTTGACAGGAGCGTCGCCGCTCGTACTGCCCATGGGCGTGTTCATGGGGGTGCCCCAGGTTTTCAGGAGCATGTTGGCCATAGAACCGTCCAGCGGGAAGTTGTACGGCGCCAGGCCCATTGCGTAGCCGCCGAATCCGATGAGCCGTCCGATGGGAAGCTCCGGAATGCTCGCCGCTTTGATCTTCGCGCCGAGGGCTTTGCTGAGCTCTTTCATGGCATCCTTGTCGGCACACGGAATTTCCTTCGTGCCGGCCAGCACAAGCGCTTTCAGGTTCTTGCTGCCCATGACGGCACCGAGGCCGGAGCGCGCCGCAATACGGCCGCCCGAGTTACAGACACCCGAAATGAGCGACTTCTTTTCGCCCGCGGTACCAATGACAGCAACGGATGGTTTCTTGTTCTTGGTGTTGTCGGCGATGAGCTTCTCTTCCGCTTCGACAGCGTCGAGGCCCCAATAGGCAGAGGCATCGCGGAGCTCACACGTCTTGTTGTCCATGTAGAGGTAGACCGGCTTCTCCGAAATTCCCTTGAAGAAAATGCCGTCCACTCCACAGCGTTTGATGGCCGGAGAGAACGTACCACCACAGTTCGCATCTCCCCAACCGCCGGTCAGAGGCGATTTGCCCACGAGGATCCATCGCCCGGTGAGCAGTGCTCCGGTTCCCGTCAGCGCACCACTGAGGACGCCGAGCACATTGTCGGGACCTAAGGGGTCCGCGTCTGCCGGAATGTTTTTCAGGCAGTACCAGACACCCAATCCTTTGCCGGACAGGACATTATAGTAGACTTCATCCGGCACTTTGGTCCGTTTGATTTCTCCCGTAGTAAGGTCTACTTCCAGAATGTAGCCCATACAGCTTTTCATAAAAACACCACCATTATTTTTATGACTCGTATTCAGTTGTCCAAGGTAACCTTGAGCGGCATGGTGCGTTGCCTCTCAAGTCCATTATTACAAGGTATTAAATAAGAAGTCAATTTGTGTAAAGAAGATAGAGAATCTTAAAAAACC
Organism: Clostridiaceae bacterium; assembly: GCA_904502175.1. Classification (GTDB taxonomy): domain Bacteria; phylum Bacillota; class Clostridia; order Oscillospirales; family Acutalibacteraceae; genus RUG420. Next base: position 1,401 of record CAJGDU010000119.1, on the reverse strand, counting down.
CTGACAAAACGTCAGGGTTTCAGCGTTAGGATATTTGTTTACAGCAGCCGGATGAGCGCGGCGCCGACCAGCATGAGGACCACGCCGAGGACCTTCTGCAGGGGCACGTCCCGTTTCGGGGAGTCCAGGATGCCCGTACGGTCGATGAGGAGCCCGCCGGCGGTGAGACCGGTGAGGTTCAGAATGACCGTCATGCCGGTGCCGAGCTTGTGCTGCAGGTAGACGTTGAAGAGGACGAAGGCGCCGCCGAGGATGCCGCCGGTCCACATCCACCAGGGACCTTTCGTCGTGGGCGCGGGGCCGCGGTGCCACTGGAACAGGCAGATGAAAAACAGCAGAGCCGTCCCCACCAGGAAGTTCATGATGGAGGACTGCACCGTGGAGTCCAGCGCCACGCCCAGGCCGCCGTTGACCGAGGTCTGAATGGCGCCGAGGGAGCCGAAGAACACGCCGAAGAGGCGGTAGCCCATGAGGGCCGCCTGGCTCTTCCCGCTCCCCTGCACTTCCTTCTCCCTGCCGCCGAGGGCGACGAGCAGCACGCCCGCGAACACGATGGCCGCGCCGAAGACTCGCCAGAAGGTCAGGGGCACCCGGTCCACCCGGAACCAGCCGAAGGTGTCGATGAGCAGGCCCATGACGATCTGCCCGAAGACCGGGAACACGACCGTCTGCACCGCGCCGATGACCGGGAACAGAACGAGGTTGCCGGTGAGCACCGTAACGCCGCAGAAACCGCCGATGAGCATCCACCAGGGAATGCCGCGGAAGTCCGAGGGGCGGAAGAGTCCATCGCCCATGATGTAGGCCAGGACGATGAGGAACACGAGCCCCACGAGGAAGTTGATGAACGACGCGCGGAAGGGAGTGCCGAGCGACTTGCGCAGGCGCGTGTTGATGCTCGTCTGCGACGGCATGACGATGCCGGCAAGAATACCGAGGATAAAGGTCACGGTCTCCCCTCCTTTGCGAAAAGTTTTTCCTATTATAACACAAAAAGACAAGACGGGACCCGGAACTCGGGGGAATTCCGGGCCTCGCCTTTCTTGGGAGTTGCATTTAAGAAAGGAAACTATGAAAAGGAGATGTGATCTTGGTAAGGTTGCCACACCTTGCCGGTGGCTTGTTTATTCGGCGTCGTCTTTGGCGACGGGCGCCTTCATGAGTTTCTTGTCCAGTAACAGGCCGAGAACAGCGACGAGGATGTCATCTGCAGGGCCCGGGATGACGTCGGGAGCGATAACGTACAGGGCAACGAAGCCAATGATGATCGCTTTGACGATGTTCGGGTTATCGATCTTCTTCACGATTTCGGAAATGAGAAGGTTCAGATTCATATCCAACATCCTTTCTGTGGTCGGTCTGGAAGTCCAGCCGGATGCCGAGCCGTCGAGCATATTCCGG
>CAJGDU010000118.1 GCA_904502175.1 Clostridiaceae bacterium | reverse complement strand
TTCGATGCCATGGTGTTTGCCCTTTACGGAAAACTCAGCGGCTCCGACCGGGACACCCGGGAGCTGCGGAGCAAATATGCCGACGATAACACTCCGGCCTATGCGGACTTCACGTTCTCGAACCGGGGGAAGGTCTACCGTGTCTTCCGCGCCGTTGACAAGACCGGGAGAGTCAAGGCGGTCCTTGACGGCCACACGCTGAGTCAGGACGCCGTCCTCTGGGATGAGACCGGCAACGTCCTGGCCTCCAAGGTGTCTGCCGTCACGACGGCCGTCGAAGAACTCCTGGGTCTGGACCGGGACCAGTTTTCTCAGATCCTCATGATCGCCCAGGGCCAGTTCCGGGAACTCCTGACCGCCGATGAAACGGTCCGCGGGCCCATCCTGGCCAAGCTGTTCCAGACGGGGAACTACGCGGTGCTCCAGCGGCAGGTGACCGAACAGCAGTCTGCGGCCAACAGGACTTATACAGACCTCCGCCAGGAACTCATCCACTTTGGAAAGTCCGTCCTCTCCGACGAAGAGGAGTTCTTCCCGGAGGACGCCATGGAGAGCCGGTTCGACGAGTTCTCCGAAAAGCTGCACGCGCTGGTCGAAACCGACCGGGCGGCCGCGGCTGAAAAGGAGACCGAGAAGCGGGCCCTGGCGGAAACGCGGGGCAAACTGCAAAAGGAACTGGGCGCCGATGAGACGTTCCGGAAGAACGCGGCGTCCCTTGCCGAGGCGGAGACGCTGCTGGCCGACGGCCTCGCGGCGTTCGAACAGCTGCGAGCGACTTTCGCGCTCCGGAACGGGGAAGAAGAGACGAGTGCCCGCAAGGCGCTGGAGGTGTCCATCGCCACCGAAGCTGCCTCGCTGAAAGAATATGAACAGCTGGATGAAGTCACGGGGCAGATGAAGACCGCGGAAGAAGAGCGGGACACCCATGCCGGTGCCGCGGAAGAGAAACGGCAGACACTGAAAGAACTGGAAGCAACGCTTGCCGGGCTGGAGGAGGAGAGAGCCGGTCTGACAGACACGGCAAAACAGCTGGCGGAACGGTCTGCCGCCCAAAGCGAGCAGAAGACCGTCTGCAAGGCGCTGAGCGACCTGCAGGACCTGGAGCGGGACACAGCATCTGCCCGGGACAGCTATGAAAAAGCAAAGCGCGCGTTTGAAGCCTCGCGGGAAACTTACAACGGTTCCGCGGACCGAAGCCGGCACCTGGAGGCACTCTATTACAATGCCCAGGCCGGCATCCTGGCCACGCAGCTCGTGCCCGGACAGCCCTGTCCGGTGTGCGGGTCCACAGAACACCCCGCCCCGGCCACGCTGTCGGAGGAAGTGCCGGAGAAGCGGGAGGTGGACGCCGCCAAACAGACGGCGGAGACAGACCGGGAGGCTATGGAAAAAGCTTCCGGCAAGGCCGCTGCGGCCAAAGCCTCTCTGGAAGAAAAAGAAGGTCTTCTGCAGAAGGCCCGGGAGCCCTATGATCCGAATACGCCGGTCGAGGCCCTGCTCGCGGCAGCCAACGCGGAACTGCGGGAGCTGGACGGCAAAGTGACGGCGGCAAAGGATGCGGCCGACCGGATCGCCGCCATTGAAAAAGACCTCCCGGCCCTGCAGCAACAGAAAGAAGATCTGCAGAAAGCCGTTGCCGCGGAAGAACAGCTTGCCGCGGTGGCCGGTGAGCAGATCAGCGCGCGCAGGAGCCTGCGAGAACAGCTCCTGCAGAAACTGCCCTATGCATCTCTGGCGGCGGCCACAGCGGCGCTGCAGGAAAAGAAAGAGACCCTGACCGCGCAGAACGACGCCTTCGCCGCTGCCAAAAAGCAGTTTGAAGCGGCGCAGACGGAACGCACCGAACTGGAGTCCCGCCGGAAGACCCTGCAGGAGGGCCTGAAGGGTTTCGATGCCGAAGCGGCACAGAAACGGGCGGAGGACGCCGAGGCGCTTGCGGAACAGGCGAAGGCGCTGGACACCGCGCTGTCCGACCTGAACCACCGGGTACAGACCAACGAAAAACTGGAAGAGCAGCTGACAGAGACCCATCGCAAACTGTCCGAGGCATGGACCACACTGCAGTGGGTCCGGGACCTCGACAACGTTCTGAACGGCAGGCTGACCGGGGCCGACAAACTCAAGCTGGACACCTATGTCCAGGCGGTCTATTTCGATCAGGTGCTGGCGCTCGCGAACCGGCGGCTCCTGAAGATGACCGACGGCCAGTATGAGCTGGCCCGGCAGACCGAAGCCGCGGACAAGCGCTCCGGCTATGCCCTGAACCTCGACGTCATCGACCACTACGGAGACATCTCCCGCCGCTCGGTCAAGACCCTCTCCGGCGGCGAGTCCTTCCTCGCGTCCCTGGCGCTGGCCCTGGGTCTCTCCGATCTCATCCAGGAGCGGGCCGGCGGCGTGCAGCTCGACGCCCTCTTCGTGGACGAAGGCTTCGGCAGCCTCGACAGCGAGTCTCTGGAAAAAGCCGTGGGCACTCTGGCGGAGCTGGGCTCCGAACAGCGGCTCGTGGGCATCATCTCCCACGTCGCCGAACTCGAAGACCGCATCGACCGCAAAGTCCTGGTCGAGAAACGCCCCGCCGGCGGCAGCACGGCCACCATCATCGTCTGACACAGACTCTCCTCTGAAAAACAGGGGAGAGTCCCTTTTTTGCCGTTGACAAGAACAAATGTTCTGTTATACAATTTCTGTGCAAACACAAATGGGCGTTGATGGGCGACAGCAAATGGGCCAAGTGGGCAATACATCTTTGCTGGAGGAGACCATGACGGCTGACACAAACAACTACTTTTTATGTATCGACTTAAAGTCTTTCTATGCCTCCGTCGAGTGTGTCGAACGGGGGCTGGACCCCATGACCACCCTGCTGGCGGTGGCCGACCCGGAGCGGACGGAAAAGACCATCTGTCTTGCCATCACGCCCGCCATGAAGGCGCTCGGCATCAAGAACCGCTGCCGGGTCTTCGAGATCCCGAAGAACATCGAGTACATTATGGCGGTCCCCCGCATGCACCTGTACCTCGAGTACTCGGCCCGCATCTACGGGGTGTACCTGAAGTACATCGCCAAAGAGGACATCCACGTGTACTCGGTCGACGAGGCGTTTTTAGACGTCACCCACTACCTGCGCCTGTACAATATGAACGCGAAGGAGCTGGGGCTGCGCATCATGCAGGACATCTATGAGACCACGGGCATCCGGGCCACCTGCGGCATCGGGACGAACCTGTACCTCTGCAAGATCGCGCTGGACATCCTCGCGAAACACTCACCGGACTTCGTGGGCGCGCTGAACGAGGCCCGGTACCGCCGGGTGCTCTGGGACCATCGGCCGCTGACCGACTTCTGGAGCATTGGAGGGGGCACGGTGCGGCGGCTGGCACAGTACGGCATCTACACCATGCGGCAGGTGGCAGAGGCGCCGGAAGAGCTCCTGTACCGGGATTTCGGCATAGACGCTGAACTGCTCATCGACCACGCCTGGGGACGGGAGACCACGACCATCGCGGACATCAAGGCCTTCCGGCCGGCCAGCAACTCCCTGTCCAGCGGCCAGGTCCTGCCGCGGGACTACGACTGGCAGGGCGGTCTGCTCCTCACCAAGGAGATGACGGAACTGCAGGCGCAGGAGCTTCTGAGCCGGGGCCTGGTGGCCGACTCCCTCACACTCACCCTCGGCTACGCGAAGTCTTCCGGGCTCGGCTATGTGCGGGGCACCCGGACGCTGGGCCGCACCGGTGCCACGAATTCCGCCAAAGCCATCCGGGAAGCCACCGAAGCCCTCTACCGGGAAGTGGCTCTGGCGGGCGGTCCGCTGCGGCGCATCGGCGTCTGCATGAACCGGGTCCGGGACGAGGTCTGTGTCCAGTACAGCTTCTTCGACGACCCCGCCGAACTGGAGCGGGAACGGGCCCGGCAGCGGGCGGTCCTCTATATCAAGGACCGCTACGGGCACAACGCCATCTTCCAGGGCATGGACCTTCTCGACGGCGCCCGCACGCTGGAGCGCAACGCCCAAATCGGCGGGCACCGGGCATAAGAGGGCGGTGCCATGGGAAAGAAACCGAAGAACAGGATGGACACGGCCCACCGGGCCAAGCAGTTCATGCCCTTCGCCGCCCTGAAGGGGTTCGAAACAGAACTGGAGGGGGCCGAGTTCCGCCCGGTCCCGAAAGTGGAGTTCTCCGAGGACGCCGCCGAGGAGCTGGACCGCAAGCTGCGCCTGGTCCGGCCCGGAGACATGGTGGAAGTCATCTACTACAAAAAGACGGCCCGGGGAGGCACCTACTTTTCCCGGACCGGAATGGTCGCGAAGGTGGACTCTGTCGACCGTTCTCTCACCATCGTCAGGGAACGCATCCCCTTTTCCGACCTGTACGATATCGTAAAAACCGACTCGTAAGAGTCGGTTTTTCTTTCCGGAAAAAAATTTATTGAAAGTTTATGTATACATAAACGAAATTTGTGATATAATATGAACAATATGAATTATTTGTTAATCAGGAGAGGATATTATTATGGGAACAAAAACAGGCTATCCATCGATCGACCGCCCCTGGGAAGAGTTCTATAAGTATGGCATTCCCAACAAACCGAAT
>CAJGDU010000117.1 GCA_904502175.1 Clostridiaceae bacterium | reverse complement strand
CTGAACGTCGTCGAAGCCGATTGACAGAGGTGCCCCGCTCTGCTAAAATACAGGGGCGCAACACGGAGACGTATCGAAGTGGTCATAACGGGGCTGACTCGAAATCAGTTTGCCGGTAACTCCGGCACGTGGGTTCGAATCCCACCGTCTCCGCCAAAAACGAAAGGCGAGGTCGTAGACCTCGCCTTTCGTTTTGCAGTTCGTGGGATTCGAAGCCGGAAGGGCTCGAGCGTTTAGAAAACAGCGATCAAGCTGTTTTCAGCGAGAGGAGCTGCGGGAGCAGCTCGGTGCGATTTTGCTTCGCAAAAGCGCGTCGAATCCCACCGGGCAAGCGGAGCTTGCCGGAAAACGAAAAGTCAGCACAAGCCCCAAAACGAGCTCTTTTATGTTACAATACAAATAGACTTTCCAAAGGAGGGACTGACATGTCAGCCACCCCAAAAACCGTCCGGTACTACATCCATTTCAAAGGCCGCGTCCAGGGCGTCGGCTTCCGGTTCCGCGCCCAGGTGGCGGCGGAGGCCCACCATGTGACCGGCTGGGTCCGCAACGAGTATGACGGGTCGGTCTCCATGGAGGCCCAGGGGACGCTCGCGGACATTTACCAGATGATCGACCAGCTCCAGGAGGACCGCTGGATCCGCGTCGAAGACAAGTACATGAAGGAGATCCCGGTGGAGGCGGGGGAGACCCGTTTTCGGACCGTTTATTGAAGAATCCTTAATATTATGTTAATATAAATTAGTTTAGAAAGTTTTTCAGGAGGCGTTTCCATGCTGGGTGCCATTCTCGGAGATATCATTGGTGCTCCGTACGAGTTCGATGAGAACAATGTCAAGACAACGAACTTTCCGCTGTTTTCCGACAACTCTCAGTTCACGGACGACACGGTCATGACCGTAGCCGTCGCCCGGGCCCTCATGGACACTTACGGCTCCGATGACGAGACCATCCGCAACGCGCTCACCATGCAGATGCGGGCCCTCGGCCGCAACTACCCCGGCAGGGGATACGGCGGCATGTTCCAGGCCTGGCTTCTGGTGGACGGCTCGGAGGCCTACAACAGCTTCGGCAACGGGAGCGCCATGCGCGTGGCCGCCGCCGGCTGGCTGTACCGCACGCTGCCGGAAACCCTGCACGCGGCCGAGCTCACCGCGGAGGTCACCCACAACCATCCGGAAGGCATCAAAGGCGCCCAGGCCATTGCCGCCGCCATCTTCCTGGCAAGGCTGCAGCTTCCGAAGGACGACATCCGGGCCTACCTTTCCCGGACCTTCGGCTACGACCTGACCCGGAGCCTCAAAACCATCCGTCCGAACTACCACATGGATGAGACCTGCCAGGGCTCGGTCCCGGAGGCCATCACCGCCTTCCTCGAGGGCAACGGCTTTGTGGATGTGGTGCGCAAAGCGGTCTCTCTCGGCGGGGACTCCGACACCATCGCCTGTATGGCAGGCGGTATTGCCGAGGCCTACTACGGCATTCCGGAACAGCTCGAGAAGGAGGCGTTCTCCCGGCTCACACCGGACCTTGCCGCCACCGTCATGAAGTTTCGCCGGTTCTACGTCGAGCACTCCGGCCTTCCGCTGGACGGCTGGCAGGAAGATGTCTACATGGACCCGGACGAACTGCTCCGGCCCCTCAAGGACCTCGAACTCGCCATCCAGGAATTCTACATCAAATCCGGCAACGGGAAGTTCGAACCCGGCACCGTCTTCGAGGAACTCAAACAGCTCCTCATCGACGACGTCCCGGTCCTCATCACGGTCCAGCCGCCGAGCAAGGCACAGAAGTATGCCACCGACGCGGACACGGTCCAGGTCCAGTGCATCCAGGATGCCGACGGACATCTGCTCCTGCCGCTCTTCACCGGCAAGAGCCAGACCACCGCGGGCCCGGACTTCTACTACATGACCGACAGCATCCGGAACATCCTGACCACCGCCCATAACGCGGACAACGTGGAGGGCGCGGTCATCAACCCCTTTGGACAGAATTTCCTTCTGGACAAGACCAACCTCCGTCTCCTGCTCCAGCAGTACGAGATGGACCTGCAGTAAAATCGACAGCACAACACCCTTGGGAGATAGATTTATGGCAACAAAGATCATTATTGCGGCGCACAAGCAGTACCGTATGCCGGAAGACCCTCTGTACCTTCCGGTCCAGGTCGGCGCGGCCTGCAATAAGGATGAAAACGGAAACCCCATCGACCTGGGCTTTGCCCGGGATGACGGGGGAGAGAATATTTCCGCGAAGAATCCGCATTTCTGCGAACTGACCGGCCTCTACTGGGCCTGGAAGAACCTGGAGGCGGACCACCTCGGCCTGTCCCATTATCGCCGTTACTTCGGCTCTCTTCAGCCGAAGAAGACGAAGGACCTCTATGAGAACGTCCTGAAGAAAGAGGAGGCGGAAGAACTGTTCCGCACCTACCGCGTTCTGGTCCCGAAAAAGCGGAACTACTATATCGAGACCCTCTATTCTCACTACGCCCACACCCACTATGCGGAGCACCTGGACGAGACCCGCCGCATCATCGCGGAGGCCTGTCCGGAGTACCTCGGCGCTTTCGACCGCGTCATGAAGCAGCGGTCCGGCCACATGTTCAACATGTGCGTCATGGAGCGGGACCTCATGGACAGCTACTGTTCCTGGGTCTTCGACATCCTCTTCCGCCTGGAAGCGGCGCTGAAAGGCGAGGAGGCGGAACTGTCCTTCTATCAGGGCCGGTTCTACGGGCGTGTCTCGGAAATCATCTTCAACGTCTGGCTGCAGTACCAGCTGGAGACCGGCGTGCTCAAAGAGAGCGACATCTGCGAACTGCCCTGTCTCTACACGGAGAAGGTCAACTGGCTGAAGAAGGGCACCGCGTTCCTCTCCGCCAAGTTCCTGCACAAACGCTACGAAAACAGTTTCTGATCGAACAGGAGACTTCCCATGAATCAAGCGGTCAAACGCGCCATCCGACGGGAGTCCGGAAAACTATCGGGAGAGAAAAGGTCTGAGTATTACGACTTCGGGTTTGAATATTTCGGACCTTTTTTATATGGCTTCACCACGTGGCTGAAACAGCGCCTCGAAGCGGAGGGGCTCACAAAGGTCTACTTCTTCTCCCGGGACGGTTTTATGATGCAGAAGGCCTTCGACCTTCTCGCGCCGGCGTTCCCGAAAACACAATATGTCTACTTCTCCCGGAAAAGTCTCCGGCAGAGTCTGCTGTGGAAGTGTGACGGCTTTTCGTCCTCACTGAAGTATCTGACCTACGAGAACTTCATCTCCGTCGGCCGGCTCCTCGACTACTACGGCTTCGGCGAAGCGGAGCGGGAGTCCATCGCCAAAACACACGGCTGGGACCTTGCGGAAGACCTGCCCTGGGCCACGCTCTCCGACAACAAAAAGGCGGAGGCCATCTATGAAGCCCTGAAAGAAGACATCCTCCGCAAGTCCAGAGAACAGTACGACCTCCTGGAGAGCTATCTGAACAGCATCCGCATGGAGGGGGCTGTCGCCATCGTCGACATCGGCTGGATCGGCAGCATGCAGTACGCCCTCGAGGAGTTCGCGCGTTTGAGCGGTCGGGACCTCGACGTCCACGGTTTCTACGTGGGCATGAACCCCGAAAACCCGGTCACGGGAGCAGCGGAGGGCTGGCTCTACAACAAAGGCGATCTCGCCCTGCGAAAGAGCCTGCTCTGCTTCTTCGGCGGCCTGGAAAAACTGTTCCAGAGCCAGGAGGGCTCCACGGACGGTTATACCTGGAAGGACGGCACCGCCGTCCCTGTCCTGGCATCCTATGAATACGAGGGCGATGCACCGGTCCTCTCCGCCATCTCCGACTGGCAGCAGGGTGCCCTGGACTTCGTGAAAGGGGTTCTGAAAGACCCGGCGGCGGTCGAAACCGCGGCCCTCAGAGACTGGGCCATGCCCCTGGTGGAGTTCGGCAAATCGCCCACGCTCCGGGGTGTGAAGCTCTTTTCCTTCTTCTACAACGTGGACGGCACGAAACAGTACTTCGTTGCGCAGAAACCGGTCTTTAAATACCGGCCGAAAGAACTGGCCCACGACCTGTCCAACAGCGTCTGGAAAACCGGCTTCATGAAGTCGGTGCTGAAGCTGCCGTTCCCCTATTTCCGTATTTACGACTCTTTACGAAAGTGAGCGCTGCCATGCGTCTGAAAACTCTTCTGTATGCGGCTCTGTTCCGTCCTTTCCGGGCGGTGAGCTTCGACATCTTCGACACGCTCCTCGAGCGCGATGTCGACACCCCCACGGAGGTGTTCGTGCGGGCGGGGGACATCGTCCTCGGACCCGGCGCCGGAGAGAAGTTCCGGGAAGAGCGGATGGACGCGGAGCGGGAGGCCCGGACCCGGGTGGAGAACGGCGAATGCACGCTGGAGGACATCTACGGGGTCCTGACCGAGCGGGGGCTCGACGGGAAGACCGCGGAGGCCCTGCAGACGCAGGAGGTCCGCTGTGAACTGAACGGCTGTTTCCAGAAGACCTCCATGAAGCCGGTCTTCGACGCGGCGCTTAAGCAGGGGAAACTCGTGTTCCTCGTCTCCGACATGTACCTGCCGAAGGAAGTCATTTCCGGCATGGTCGCCCGGTGCGG
>CAJGDU010000116.1 GCA_904502175.1 Clostridiaceae bacterium | reverse complement strand
GGTCTCAAAGAAGTTCTGCAGTTTATCGAAGGGGATGACGTTGTTCTCGCCGCCGTCGTAGAGGTCGGTGTGAACGGCACCCGGAATGACGTACAGTTCCTTGTTGTCCGCGTACTTGGAGTCCTTGATCATGTTCTCGTAGGCGTCCTTGCCGAGGTAGAAGGAATGGGCCTTGTCGCCGTGGACGATGAGGACGGCGGAGCGGATCTCGTTGGAGTACTGCAGGATGGGCTGGTTCATGAAGGACTCGGTGCCGATGACGTTCCAGCCGTCGTTGGAGTTCAGGGAGCGGGCATGGTAGCCGCGGTCGGTCTTGTAGTAGTCAAAGTAGTCCTTGACGAAGAACGGTGCGTCCTCGGGCAGCGGGTCCACGACGCCGCCGGCACGGGCATACTCGCCGTTCCTGAGGTCTTCGAGACGCTGCTTGCAGTAAAGAGCTCTCATGTTGTAGCGCTCTTCTTCGCTGTCGTTGGCGTCGAAGTAGCCTTTAGCGGAAACGCGGGTCATGTCATACATGGTGGAAGACACCGTCGCCTTGACGCGGGTGTCCAGCGCCGCCGCGTTGATGGCCAGGCCGCCCCAGCCGCAGATGCCGATGATGCCGATGCGCTCCGGGTCCACTTTCTCGTTCAGGGACAGGAAGTCCACGGCCGCCATGAAGTCTTCCGTGTTGATGTCGGGAGATGCCATATAGCGGGGCTGGCCGCCGGACTCGCCGGTGAAGGACGGGTCGAAGGCAATGGTCAGGAAGCCGCGTTCCGCCATAGTCTGGGCGTACAGGCCGGAACACTGCTCCTTGACCGCGCCGAAGGGGCCGCAGACCGCAATGGCGGGGAGTTTGCCTTCCGCGTTTTTCGGAACGTACATATCTGCTGCAAGGGTAATGCCGTAACGGTTCACGAACGTCACCTTGCTGTGGTCTACTTTTTCACTCTGCGGGAACGTCTTGTCCCATTCGGTAACGAGGTTCAAAGCTTCTTTTTTCATCATGAAATCCTCCTTTGAGGTGCAATCAGTTTTTTTGTTTACATCCTTATTCTAATGCCTTGAGAAGTGCATCGCCAATGGTTATAATGAATACCATGATATAACTTTTTTGCATGTCTTGGAGGCCATTATGGATATTCGTTCTCTGCGCTATTTCCTCGCGGTCGCACAGGAGGAGAACATGACCCGCGCCGCGGAAAAACTGCATGTCACCCAGCCGACCCTGTCCAAAGCCCTGAAGGGGCTGGAGGAGGAGCTCGGGAAAAAGCTGTTCGTCCGCAAAAGCTTTTCCATCCGCCTGACCGACGAAGGCCGCCTTCTGAAGCAGCGTGCGGAGGACCTCGTGGACATGGCGGACAAAATACAGCTGGAGTTTTCCTCTCTCGGAGAGCCGACCGGGGGCGATTTGTACTTCGGGTTAGCGGAGTCCCGGCAGATCCGCTATCTCGCCCGGGAGCTGCGCACCTTAAAGCAGCGGTACCCGGACCTCCGGTCTCATCTGGTCAGCGGAGATACAGAACAGGTGGCGGAGAAGCTCGACAAAGGTCTTTTAGACTTTGCTGTGTTCGCGGAAGTGCCGGACCCGGTCCGCTATGAGTCACTGGTCTTTCCGGAGGCGGACCGCTGGGGTCTCATCCTCCCGGAAGACGACCCGCTGGCAAAAAAGAAGGCCATCCGGGTGGATGACCTTGTCGGAAAGCCACTGTTCTGTTCCGGACAGGGCTGGGAAAAAGACATTCCGGCCTGGGCCGGAGAAAAGATGAAGGACCTGCACCTCGAGGGCTCTTACCGGCTCGCCTATAACGCATCTCTGTTTGCCAGAGAGCATCTGGGCTACCTGCTCGCCTTTGATAAACTGGTGGACACATCGCACGAAAGCGGCATGGTGTTCCGTCCACTGGCGCCGAAGCTGGAGACAAACTTGTATCTCGTCTGGAAAAAGAACCAGGCGTTCTCCCCCATTGCGGAGCGGTTCCTGCAGCAGATCAGCGCCTCTTTTCCCGATACAAACCGTTCTGTAAATCGCCAAAAATGAAACCGTTCCCAAAAACAGGCGGTTTACTGTCCAAAACCAGTAAATCGCCTTCTTAGCTAATTATGCTAAAAAAGCATTTTGGGGACGGGGTTTCTTTGTGTAAAAATGCCTGTAAAAGCGGATAAATAAATAATATAGCACAACGTATACTCAAAATCAATGATTTTTCACAAGTTTTCTTGTAAAGGCAAACAAATTGTTTTATAATGGGATTGTAAAGTTATTGGTGAAGATTGCGCAGTATTGCGCTATGTAAGACTTCCGTTAACGCAGACCCCTGTTACCTATCGAATTCATATGGAGGATACCATGCCAGCAGATTTACATTGCCACACCCGATTGTCTGACGGGTCCCTTGGCATTGAGGACCTTATCCTGCTCGCCAGTCGAAGCGGTGTGGACACCCTCGCCATCACCGACCACGACTGCCAGGCCGGCACGGTCCGCGGCAAGATCATCGGCAAGCGCCACGGTGTCGATGTCATTCCCGGTGTCGAACTCTCATCCTACGACCCGGACCACGATATGAACATCTCCATCCTCTGCTACCTTGCGGAGAACCCGAACCGGCTCGAAGGCCTTTGCCGCAAGAACTCTCTTGCCCGCCGCAAAGCCTCGCAGCTCATGGTGGTCAAAGCCTCGCAGCGCTACCCCATTTCCTCGGAACTGGTGCTCAAGTGCGCGTCCGGCTCCACGAACATCTATAAACAGCATATCATGCACGCCCTCATGGAGTGCGGTTACACGACCGACATCTACGGCGATTTGCACGACGAGCTCTTCGACCCGAAGAGCGAGGACAACATCCTCGTCCAGCCGAAGTACCCCACCCCGAAAGAGGTCATCGACGCCATCCACGAGGCGGGCGGTGTCGCCATCGTTGCGCACCCCGGCCGTTCCGGCGTCCTGGACCTGCTCGACGAGCTGGTGGAGGCGGGCCTCGACGGCATTGAAGTCTGGACTCCGGAGAACACCGAAGAACAGGCCCAGGCCTTCGCGGACTACGCCAAGAAGCACAACCTGCTCATGACCGGAGGTTCGGACTTCCACGGACTGTACAACCACAGCGCCACGACCCTCGCGTCGTACGCCACCCCGGACGAAAACCTGGCCGCTCTCAAGAGCTTCCAGGCCAAACAGCGCCGCGCCCGCAGAAAAGCGGAAGCGGAAGCGGCGAAAGCAGCTGCAGCCGCAGCGGAAGAATAAAGATGAACGACGACAGAGACATGAAGATCTTCGGCTCCCCGGACAAGGAAGGGGACGCGGAGTTCCTGCGCCAAATCGAAATCCTCGACCATCACCGTCAGAACGGCAATGTCGATAAGGCCCGGGTGCTGGGCGGCAAGCTCTTTGACCTCGTCAAGGAAGACGCCAATCGCCCGAAAGAGCTTGACCCCGAATTCACAGAGGGAAAAATGCCGGTGAAGACCGGTGTCCTCGGCATGTTCGCGACCGAGGCGGCACTCAACATGTTCCTGCCGTCCACCCAGCTTTCCACCATTGCCATCGCGGAGCTGCACCGGCTCCTCGCCAAGACGAACTCCCCGGTCTATGAGAAGATCCTGGAGAGCCCGGCCTACTCGTTCTACTACCTGAGCCTGCGCAAGGGCAGTGCCGACCCCGGCAGGGAGATCGGCAAGGCGTTCGCCGAGCACTGCCGCCGCGAGGGCGAAGAGAAGTTCATTGAGCGCGGAAAGTATATCTATGACAAGGTCATGGAGGAAGTCCAGCGCCAGATCGACCTCATGGACTTCGCCGAATGACCCCAAACGAACAAAACCACCTTCCGAAGAAGGTGGTTTTTCTTTTTATCCGGTAAACAGTTTGTTGGCCGGGGTCTTTGAGACCAGGAACCCCGCCGCCAGCACGAAGGCCAGCTTGGAGAAGAAGACCGCGGCATAGAACGCGGCGCCCTCCAGCCCGGCGGCCCCGTAGTAGTGTTTCCAGGGGATGAGGTCCTGCTCGATGATGTGCACGCAGAGGAGCAGCAGGCTGTTCTGCCCGAGCCAGGTCAGGGCCAGACAGACCGGCTTTAAGAAACGGTCCTTCCAGCGGTACAGGAACCACACCGTCCCGAAAACGACCGCGCTGCCGGCGAAGCTGCCGAGGATGCCGAGCAGACCGCCGTCAAAGGTGGCGCTGACCATGAGGAACGGCCGGTAGCGGAACGCGGCGTGCAGGAACAGCGAGAGCGCGAAGAGGAACAGGGCCCCGAACGCGGCCCGGTGGTAGGTCTCATAGGCCTCTCCGAACGCGGTGCCTGCCGCGGTCTCGCGGGCGATGTACTCCTTCCCCTGCCGGACCAGCCAGCCCACATACATCCAGAGCAGCGCCGCGAAGGCGGGCTGGATGCTGAGCGGGAGGAACACGGTCCTGATACTGATGACGCCGGTCACGAACAGGGCCAGGACCGCCGCCAGCCGAAAGTAACGGTACTCGGTCGAAATGAGGAACCGCAACAGGAGCGAGGCCCAGAACAGCGCCCACAAAAACCAGAGGGCTCCTATGCTCTCCATGTGGAAGACGATCCTGGGCTCCACGCCCACCCCCTGCAGGGCGGCAAGGCCCCACTTCTTCAGGCCGGAGACGACGG
>CAJGDU010000115.1 GCA_904502175.1 Clostridiaceae bacterium | reverse complement strand
TCAACAATGGCTGGGGCCCGAAAGAGTTCCTCAAGGACAAAGACGGCAAAGTCACCGGCGTCGTCTTCAAGAAGTGCGTCTCCGTCTTTGACGAGAACCACAAGTTCGCGCCGAAGTATGACGAGAACGACACCATGACGGTCGAAGCCGACTACGTCATCACCTCCATCGGTCAGTGCATCGACTGGGGCGGCCTGCTCGAAGGCGAGAACATGGAATTCGTCCACGGCAACTATCCGAAGGCAGACCCGTTCACCTATCAGACCTCCGTCGAAGACATCTTTGTCGGCGGCGACGTCTACCACGGCCCGTCCTTCGTGGTCAACGCCATCGGCGAAGGCCATGAGGCGGCAGAGTCCCTGCACCGCTTCGTCCGCCCGACCTGCGACTCCCTGACCCTCGGTCGTGAGCACAGACACTTCTTCGAGTTCGACAAGAACAACATCTCCGTTGAGTCTTATGACAACTCCAAGAGACAGAAACCCGAACTGGTCACCGGCATCGATACGGCCAAGACCTTCGAGGAGTTCAAACAGTGCTTCACCGAAGAGCAGGTCAAGATCGAGACCGCCCGCTGCCTGAGCTGCGGCGCCTCCGTCGTCGACCCGGTCGCCTGCATCGGCTGCGGCATCTGCACCACCAAGTGCGCCTTCGACGCCATCCATCTCGAGAGAACGCATCCGAACCGCTCCAACTATGAGAAGTGTGAGGACAGCGACAAGCTCATCGTTCTCCAGAATGCTCCGAGACGTCTGAGACACATCGCCGGACTGAACATCAAGAAAGCGATCGCCAACGTCACCGGCGGCAACAAATAAGCCATAAGGTATTTCGACCCTGCAGGCCAGTCGGCCTGCGGGGTCTTCCTTAGTAAGATAAACTGCTAAAACTTGATTTACAACTGTTAATTAGTGTATGATGTGGATTGAATCGAATTTTGGATTCGTGAGAAAGGAGAGTTCATTCATGAACCAGACATTACACAAAATCGCAAGTATCCTTATTCTGCTTGTGAGCATCTTCGGCCTGCTTGCCGGCGCGTTCGGCATCCGGGACGGCCTCGCGGTCATGGATTCCCTGACCGGCGGCGCAGCCGGCGGAGACGACCCGGTCGCCATGCTGACGGACGGCATCTCTCAGCTGAAAGAGAACGAGAAGGTCTATCTGGACGGCGTTGCCCAGTACAAAGACGGCGTTCTTCAGCTGGAAGACGGCGCGGTCCAGCTCGCGGACGGTGAAGTCCAGCTTGCCGACGGCAAAAAGCAGCTGAAAGACGGCGAAGCCCAGCTGGCTGACGGCTATCGTCAGTACAACGAAGGCAAGAAGCAGCTCGCGGCCGGTCAGAAACAGATCGACGAGAATACGGCTGCTTACAAAGAGGGTAAGAAGACACTTTCCCAGATCGAGCCCATCATCCCTTACCTGAACCAGTACATCGCCTTCCGGGACGGCACCATCGCGAAGCTTCCCGGCTTTGAGACGGCTCAGGAATGGTTCATGGCCATTGTCCGTCCTCTTATGAAACAGCTCGGCCTGTTCGACATCCCGAACGATGTCAGAGACCTGCCGGTGTACATCACCACCATGGTCAAAGAGGGCAAGGCTCAGCTCAAACAGTATGAAGACGGTCTCAAACAGCTGAACGAAGGCAAAAAGCAGCTGAAAGACGCGGAGCGTCAGCTCGCGGACGGCGAAGCACAGCTCGCGGACGGCCGCAAGCAGGTCGCCCAGGGCGAAAAGGATCTTGCCAAAGGTAAGGCCGACTATGCCGACGGCCAGGCACAGCTGAAGGACGGCCGCAAACAGCTCAAACAGTTCGAAGACGGCATGGGCCAGATCGCTGACGGTCTCGACGAAGTGCTCTCTCAGAAGAACTATATCCGCAAGAACGGCACGGTCGTCGTTGCCTCTCCCGCCGACAAACTCGGCAAGGACTTCGACTATGCCAAGTACGACAAGGACGGCAAAAAGATCGAAATGCTCGACAAGACCAAGACCTATGTCGACCTCGACAAGGCCACCCAGGTCCGCGACACGCTGTCCACCTATGTCGATGACATGACGAAGGCTGCCACAAACGAGATCGTCGGAAGGATCGTCCTCTCCGGCCTGCTCCTGCTTGGCTCCCTCTGCGGCATCATCGCGGGTCTCCGCGGTCTGCTGAAGACCAAGGGCTTCGTCCCCGCGGCCATTGCGGCAGTTGCCGGTCTCGGCGCGCTCATCGGCGGCATCATCACGAAGTTCAATGACTATGTCTTCCTGCTGGAAGGCGGCGGTGCCAACGGCAAACTCCAGATGGCAGCCATCATCCTGTTCGCCATCGTGGCTCTGTGCGCCGCGCTCATCATGTCCAAAACCCGTGACAAGACCAAAAAGGTCAAAGAGACCGGGGAAGACGTGCCGGTGAGCAAGGACTGACATTGAATTAACAAACGTTAAGAATCTTAAAAAAGGGCCGACATTGTCGGCCCTTTTTGTTGTATTAAACGGATGTCAATTGGTTACTTTTATTAAATTACCCTGAAGTTCTTTGGTCACCATGCTATCAAGAAAAATGGTATACTTTTAGTGGTGTAAACTGTACGCGGTCGGTCATCCGACTTTTCCGTCACACCTGTATAAATGACTTTTTGCAAGGGAGATCATTTTATGAAAGAGACCAACAACTATCCGTTCATTCTCGTGCACGGCTTCCTCTGCTGGGGAAATGAGGACCGTCTGAACGATGTCATCCCGCTGTTCGGCATGTGGAACGGCAGTGCCAAGGTCGCTCTTTGCGACGCCGGATATATCGCGGACACGCCGTCTGTCGGCATGTTCTCCGGCATCTGGGACCGCGCCTGCGAACTCTATGCCAAAATCAAAGGCGGCCGCGTCGACTACGGTAAAGTCCATTCCGAGCGCTGCGGTCATGCGCGTTACGGTAAGACCTATCCCGGTATCGTTCCGAACTGGGGCGAACTGGACGACGCGGGCAAGATCCAGAAGATCAACCTCATCGGCCACAGCTTCGGCGGCCCGACCCTTCGCCAGCTCATCCATCTTCTCGCGGAGGGCAGCGAGGAAGAGCGCGCCGGCACGCCGGAAGACGAACTCTCCGACCTGTTCAAGGGCGGAAAGGTGAAATGGGTCCACAGCTGCACGACCCTGGCCGGCACAGTGAACGGTGTCACCCTGCCGGAGCAGATCGACAAGTTCATCGTTCCGGTCGAAGTTGTCGTCGGGGCGCTTTCCATGCTCACCTCCGGAACCTGGTTCTCCAAGGTCTACGGCTTCCATCTGGACCGCTTCGGCGTCTCCAGCCAGACCGAACACATTCCGTTCCGTCTGAAGCCCATCATGGATTTCGTCGGCCTGAAAGAGGACAACATCGGCTGGGAGCTCGGCCGTGAACTCTGCCAGGAGCTCTCGAAAGACTTCCATGTCTATGACAACATCTACTACTTCTCCTACTACGGTGTCCGCACCGCCATCAACAAGAAGGGGAAGATGGCCGGCACCAAGGACATGTGGTTCGCCATGAAGCCCTTTGCCCGCCTGGCCGGCAACATCAATATCGATCAGATCGGCAAGGAGTGGGCCCCCAACGACGGTCTCGTCAACGTCCCGTCCGCCCATCATCCGTTCAACGACCCGTGGCAGGACTTCGACCCTGCCAACATCAAGCCCGGCATCTGGAATGTCATGCCGCAGGAGTACAAGGATCATACCTCCTACATGGGCATTCTGGAAAAGAAAGAGGACTACGCGAACTTCTTCCTGGAGATCGCAGACCGGGTCACCGACCTTCCGGTCATCGAATAACGCAAAACACCAAAGGGACTGGCGCAGGCCGGTCCCTTTTCGTATAATGAAGGTACATCGCCCACGGGAGGAAGACCATGCTGAACACGACCCTCATCTACATTGAACGGGACGGCTGCTACCTCATGCTGCACCGGACCAAAAAGGAGAACGACCTCAACCACGACAAGTGGATCGGGGTCGGGGGAAAGTGCGAGGAGGACGAGAGTCCCGAGGAATGCGCCCGCAGGGAAGCGCTGGAGGAGACCGGCCTCGCTCTGGGCCATCTGCACTACCACGGCATCGTCACCTTCGTCTCGGACGAGTATGAAGGGGAGTACATGCATCTGTTCTCCTGCCGGGACTTTACGGGCGAGCCCAAAGAGTGTCCGGAGGGCGATCTCGTGTGGGTCCCCAGGGAAGAAGTGCCCGAACTGCCGAGCTGGGAAGGGGACCGTATTTTCCTCAGACTCATGGCAAAACCGCACCCGTTTTTCTCCCTGAAACTGTGCTACGAAGGCGATGTGCTGAAGTCGTCTGACCTGCACTTTTACGGCGCCTTGTGATATTTTTGAAAAGGGTCATTTTAGGGTTGACTTTGTGGGGGTTTCTCCCTATAATATCAAAGTAGCTTTTGGGGCCTGGCGCTCCGAAAAACGTCGTGGACCATTAGCTCAGTTGGTTAGAGCAGCCGGCTCATAACCGGTGGGTCCGGGGTTCGAGTCCCTGATGGTCCACCATGCATTCTCAAATGTAGGGGTATAGCTCAGTTGGTAGAGCAGCGGTCTCCAAAACCGCGTGCCGAGGGTTCAAGTCCTTCTGCCCCTGCCATATGCTGATATAGCTCAGTCGGTAGAGCGCATCCTTGGTAAGGATGAGGTCACCGGTTCAAATC
>CAJGDU010000114.1 GCA_904502175.1 Clostridiaceae bacterium | reverse complement strand
TTCCGGTAGAGGGTGTTCATGTCCGCGCAGGCCCGGTCGAACGCGGTGGACCGGATGTGGCCGGATAGCGGGTCCTCCTGGGAGGGGGCAAAAGGCATGCCGAGCATCCAGACGGCGTATTTCACAGAGAAGACGGAGCCTTTGACGTCGGTCTTCACACAGCCGTTGCGCTCGTAGAACGCGTCCCGCCGGGTGCATTCCTCGCGCCGTGCCCTGCTCTTCGCGAAGTCGATGTCCTCGGTCTCGAGGAGGATGTACTTCTCTTCAGCCCGGGCCATTTCGGCGAGGCGGCGAAGCGTTCTGCCGCCGAGGCCCTCGCTGCGGTACGCGGGGAGGATGGCGAAGTAGTCGAGGAGGACGGCGTCACAGTCCGGCGGGGCGACGAAGAACGCGTACCCGCGGAGCGCGTCGGCTTTTTTGCGGGACGGCACATCGCCCGGGTCCTCGTAAAGGCCGATGACGAAGTAGCTGTCGTCCTTCCACATGCGCTCGATGCTCTTCCAGGGCTTGATTTCGTCCCGGGGGAAGTGGCGTTTGAGGTGCTTTTTGTAGGTCTGCTTCGCCTCGGGCAGTTCCATTTTGCGGAGATAGGTGTTCAAGGGGTGCTCCTTAGCTGCGTTTTTTGACCAGTGCGTCCGTGCCCTTCCAGAAGTAGTGGTTGAGAGCCCAGAGCGCGTAGCCGGCGGCCGTGATGACGGCCAGCAGGACCAGGTTGATGACGGCGTTCGGCAGGTGGGGCTGCAGGTGGGGCAGGAGGAGCCCGCCGAGCCACTCCTGGATGGCGTAGAACTCGAGGGACATGATGCCGTAGAAGCCGAAGAACTTCACGACCCACTTCCCGGCGGCGAACTGGTCCAGCCACTCGCAGGCTTTGACGATGAAGAACGTGAGCGACACGCTGAGCAGGTAGTTCGGGATGCGGCAGTTGCTGTCCGGCACACCGAGGTACAGCTCCTTCTGGTTCGTCAGGTAGCTGAGGACGGCGCCGGCGACGAAGAAGACGACCATGACGGCCCAGAACAGGGACTCGTTTTTCTGGAAGTCGAACGTGCCGCGGCGCTCCGCCTTCGGGAGGCGCTCCTGCTGGGTCATCCAGCCGAGCTGGACGCCGGTCAGGAAGATGGGGACGCGGTTGATGAACCCATACAGGTCTGCCCGGAAGAGGTGGGTGCCTCCGTAGGAGATGGCGGCCCAGACCGCGAGGGCGACCAGCGTGAAGACCAGCTGGTTTTTCGCGCGGGAGTAGAACCGCCAGTAGAGCGGGAAGACGAGGTACAGGGTGAGGATGGCAGGAATGAACCACAGGAAACTGTAGATGCTGTGGGCGTAGAAGTTCCAGCCGGTGACGTTTTTGAGGTAGTCGGCCAGGGACCAGTGCCAGGTGAGGGCCATGCAGAGGGCCGCCACCAGGGTGGGGATGGCCAGGCGCTTCAGCCGCTTGCCCCAGAAGGGCAGGAGCTTATACTTGCGCATGGCGAACGTGAGGCCGACGCCGGACATGAGGAAAAAGAGGTCCGGGCCGAAGATGATGCTCCGGTGGAACACCTCTTCGAGACGCAGCAGACGGTCGTGGCCGGCAAAGAGGTACTGCCACTCGTGGAAGTACACGATGGTGAGTGCCGCAAAACCCATGACGATGCCGCGGTATTGAGAGAGGAGCGATAAAACGCTCCTCGTTCTCTTCGTAGAATCCATTGGAATAATTCCTTTTTGTTTGGCGATTTATTTCTTGAACAGGGTGTCCATGATGCCGCGGCCAAGGGAGGCGCCGACGTTGCCGCCGAGCTTCTTGCCGAAGTCGCCGGCAATGGCCTTGCCGACGGTCTGGCCGATCTCGCGGCCGACGGTGGAGCCGCCGGACTTGGCGACGTTGCGGATGCTCTGCTGCCGCTGCTTGTCTTTCTTTTCCTGTTCTTTCAGCGCTTCTTTTTCCGCCTTCTCGATCTCTTTCAGGCGGGCCTTCTCCGCGTCCGCGGCGGCCTTTTCGGCAGCCTTCTGGGCAGCGGCGGCTTCGCGCTCAGCGGCCTTGATGGCGTCGGCCTCTTCCTTGGCGCGGGCCTTCTCGGCGGCGGCTTCCGCTTTCGCGGCTTCCTTCTCGGCGAGGGCCGCCTGCTTGGCGGCTTCGGCGGCTTCGGTGTCCGCGAGGTTCTTTCTCTGCAGGAACTCGAAGGCGGAGTCGTTGTCGACATAGGCGCCGTATTTTCCGTTCAGCACATCGCCCTGGATGAGGGAGGCGCGGACCGCGTTGTCGAGGGTGCCGAAGGCACTCTGGGGCGGCAGGATCTTGCAGCGCTGGACCAGGGTGGGAACGCCGCTCTCGTCGAGGACGGAGATGAGCGCTTCGCCGGTACCCATTTCGAGCAGGGTCTCATAGGTGTCGAAGGCGGGGTTCACGCGGAAGGAGTCGGAAGCGGCGCGGGCCTTTTTCTGCTCCGCCGGGGTGTAGGCGCGCAGCGCGTGCTGGATCTTGTTGCTCAGCTGGGCGAGGACGCCCTCCGGGATGTCCGCGGGGTTCTGCGTGATGAAGTAGATGCCGACGCCCTTCGAGCGGATGAGTTTGATGACCTGCTCGATCTTCTGGAGCAGCTCCTTGGAGGCGTTGTCGAAGAGCATGTGGGCCTCGTCGAAGAAGAAGGCGATCTTCGGTTTCTCCGGGTCGCCCACTTCGGGCAGGGTCTCATAGAGCTCGGACATCATCCACAGCATGAAGGTGGAGTACATGTTCGGATTGTTCATGAGCTTCTGACAGTCGAGGATGTTGATTTTGCCCTTGCCGGAGGCGTCGGTGGACAGCCAGTCGTGGATGTCCAGGGCCGGCTCGCCGAAGAACTGGTCGCCGCCTTCCGCCTCGAGGGCGATGACGGCGCGGATGATGGAGGTAAGGCTCTGTTTCGCGATGTTGCCGTAGGAGAGGGCGTAGTCCTTCGCGTTCTCGCCGACATAGGACAGCATGGAGCGCAGGTCCTTCGTGTCGATGAGGAGGATGCCCTCGTCGTCCGCGATCTTGAAGATGATCTGCATGATGTCGGACTGGGTGTCGTTGAGCCCGAGGATGCGGGAGAGGAGGAGCGGGCCGACTTCGGAGACCGTGGCGCGCAGGGGCAGACCCATCTCCTGGTAGACGTCCCAGAAGGTGACGGGATAGCTCGCAAAATGGAAGCCGTCGGCGGCGAGGCCCATCTCATTCACGCGGCTCTGGACGTTCTCGTTGTCCGTGCCGGGCTGGCAGAGGGTGGCAAGGTCGCCCTTGGCGTCGGCCAGGAAGACCGGGACGCCTGCGTCGGAGAAGGCTTCCGCCATGACGCGCAGGGTGGTGGTCTTACCGGTACCGGTGGCGCCGGCGATGAGGCCGTGGCGATTCGCCTTGTTCAGGATGATGGAAACTTTTTCGCCGTCGGCATAGCCGATGTAGAGTTTGTTGTCGAGTAACATAACGTATCTCCTCCATGCTCAAAGAATAAGTCTTTTGATTCCTTATTATTCTACATGAAAAAGTCCCGGCGGACAAGCCACCGGGACGGGGTTTCAAAGACGGGTCAGCCTCTGTGGAAGCCGGAGCCCTTCGGGCGCAGGACCGTAATGGGCAGGGCCGCGAAGAGGATGTACGGCTGCTGGATGAGCTGGATGCATCTCTCGCGCAGGGACATCTTCGGCAGCGGGGCGTTGATGTAGTTCGCATCGGGCTGGTCTTTGGCGATCTGCGGCAGGTCGAAGACGCGGTCGTCGCGGGCGAGCCGCGGGGCGTCGACGTGGGTGCCTTTCAGGATGAATCCCATTCTCTTCAGGACCACTTTCATGGCGCCCATACCGATGGGCATCATCCACGGGTCCTTCGGGCTGACGATGGGCAGCAGCGCGCCGCCGGCAAGACAGGTGAGGGACATGTTCTTCTCCGGGTCGCAGCATCCGGTGGCCTTCCAGAAGCAGATGTCTCTGGTGGTGGACAGGGTGCAGTCGCCCATGCCGTACTTCTTCATGGGAAGCTTCTTGAGGTCTTCCTTGGTGTACGGCTTGCCGGTGCGGTCGAACCAGTAGAGTTCGCCATTGATGGGAACGCCGGGGCCTTCGATGATGCAGAGCTTGAAGTCCTGCTTCATGTCCTTGGAGTACTTGAAGTACTCGAGGCCGGTCTTGACCGCCGCGAGGCAGCCGCCGTGGCAGGCCTGCTCGAGCGCGAGGGCGATCTCCGGGGTGACGGCGTTCGGATCGGTGATCTTCGGGGCGTCGTTCATGGTGTGGCCGGCGACGGCGAGCAGGTTCGGGAAGTCCTTCGCGGTCAGGTCGTCGAACAGGGACGTGACGGCGGGACGGAACTTGGTGACGGAGGTGTCGCCGATGATCTTGACGTTCGGGTCGCCGAAGTTGCGGCGGGTGGCCTCGATCATGAGCTCGTTCTTCTCGGGGTCGAAGCCCATCATCTTGGTGGTGATGCGGTCGGCCTCGACGGAGTTGTTGGAGGCGACGATCTTGCCCACCTTGACCGGGTCGACGGGAGCGGGCGTGTTGCCCTCGCCGCCGATGATGCCGTCGATGACGGTGAGGTCCGGCTTGAACAGGTACAGAAGGTCGGCCAGCTTCTTGTTGATCTGATGGGTGTGGTTCCGCTCACGCAGGAAGTACGGAATGGTGCCCATGGCGTTCTTGAAGCCGAGGGTGACGCCGGTGTACAGGTTCGTCTTCATCTTCGG
>CAJGDU010000113.1 GCA_904502175.1 Clostridiaceae bacterium | reverse complement strand
TACTCATCGGCGACCGAGCGGTACTCGTGCAGGTACTCCATGAGATGGGGCCCCTTGTTGTAGTGCTCGATGCCGGCGGCGATGGGCAG
This sequence comes from Clostridiaceae bacterium, assembly GCA_904502175.1. GTDB lineage: Bacteria > Bacillota > Clostridia > Oscillospirales > Acutalibacteraceae > RUG420. The sequence goes on along the minus strand of CAJGDU010000113.1, from coordinate 4,613 downwards.
GGGGAAGCCGTTCGGCAGGCCCTCGCGCTTCGAGATGAAGGTGATGACGTCCTCCCGGAACCCGTCGACGCCCAGGTCCAGCCAGAAGCGCATGATGTTCTTGACTTCCTCCCGGACCTTCGGGTTGTCGTGGTTCAGGTCCGGCTGTTTTTCCGCGAACACGTGGAGGTAGTACTGGTCGACCGACTCCACATACTTCCAGGCGCCGCCCTCGAAGAGGGAGATCCAGTTGTTCGGCGGCCGCCGGTTGCCCTTCTTGTCGTATTTCGGGTCCCGCCAGATGTAGTAGTCGTGGTAGGGGTTGTCCCGGGACTTGCAGGCCTCTTTGAACCATTCACACTCGTCGGAGGAGTGGTTGACCACGAGGTCCATGAAGACCTTCATGCCCCGCCTGTGGGCCTCGTCGAGGATCTTCCGGAACAGCTGCAGATCGCCGTACTCCGGGTTGATGTCATAGTAGTCGGCAATGTCATAGCCGTAGTCCGCCTGCGGGGACGGGTAGATGGGGGAGAACCAGATGGCGTTGCAGCCCAGGTCCTGGATATAGTCGAGTTCTTCCAGCACGCCCCATAAATCGCCGATGCCGTCGCCGTTGCCGTCCTTGAATGAGCGGCACCAGATCTGATAGACCGTCAGGTCCTTATACCAGGAATTGTCGAACGCGGGCGATGTATTTTTCTTTGCCATGGAACAAACCTCCTTGTCAATCCATCGTTTTGCCAAAACTATTATACCTCATTTTGTATAATTTTTATAAATATAATACCAATGATTGCAAACAACTATCAAAAATGTTAAATTAGAATTGGTGTATTGGTTTGACCACACCGGTCAAATAGCTATTTTATGTTCGAAAGAGGAGGAGACGTAGTTGAGTACTGAGAGAAAGACTACCATCGTCGCCCTCGTCGGGAAGGGCGGGGTCGGAAAGACCTCATTGTCCGCCCTTATCGTCAAGCTCCTGGCGGAATCACATCCCGACAAAAAGATCTTAGCCATTGACGCGGACCCCGCCGTAGGTCTTGCCACCGCGCTCGGTGTCGATGTCAGTTCCACCGTGGACGACATCCGCAAGTCCTTCGTGCAGACGGTCGAAGACGGCAACACGAACGCCGCTATCGAACTGCTGGGCGAGGCGAAGTATCAAATGTTCGACGCCCTCGTGGAACTGGACAACATGTCGTTCCTCGCCATCGGACGTCCGGAGAGCGCCGGGTGCTACTGCAAGGTGAACGCCTATCTCAAGGAGATCATCTCCGCCATCGCCGACCACTTCGACTATGTGGTCATCGACGGGGAAGCGGGCATCGAGCAGGTCAATCGCCGTGTCATGGAAAAAGTCACCCACCTGGTCCTCGTCTCGGACGCGAGCCGCAAGGGCCTGCAGGTCGTCCAGACCATCCACAAGGTGGCGGAGGACCTCGTCATGTTCGATGAGTCCGGTCTCATCATCAACCGCATCCCGGACATCTCGTTCCGGGACCAGCTCGATACCGGGGACCTCCGTGTCCTTGCCTGTATCCCCGATGACCGGACCATGGCGCTCAACGACATGAACGGTGACAGTGTGTTCGATCTGCCGGAAGACGCGGCGATCGTGCAGGGGGCCAGAGAGGCTCTCAAAGAGTTGGGTATTTAAAGCTTTCCCCCAAAAGCTTTTTAGGTATTTATGTAAGGGAGGTACACATGAAAGACTTGAAAAACATCTTTCTCTATGAAAGATTGCTGGACGATGTCGACAACGAACTCGTTCGTCAGGCTCAGGCGGACGGTCGGAAATGTGTCGGCAACATCTGCTTCCAGACACCGGAAGTGCTGATGGACCTGCCGGGCACTTTTACCGTGAGACTTCGGGCACCTCGCTCGGGATCCTTCGACATGGCAACTTACTACATGACGAGCTTCCTGTGCGAGTTCTCGAGAGCGCTTCTGGAGCGCGCCATTGAAGGCGGTTTCGAATGCCTCGACTGTCTGCTCGTCCCCGACGGCTGCACCATGATCAACCGCTGCGTTGAGAACATGGAGCTTCTGAACACCATGCCGAAAGACGGGTTCTTCTACCAGTATCTGGAAGTCCCCATGAAGGACGATGACAACGCTCTGAACCTCTATGTCTCCGAGTGCCGGAAGAAGATCCTGGGCGCGCTGACGGAAAACTTCGGTATCGACACGTCCGACGCTGCACTGCGCACGGCCGTGGAGAACTACAACAAAGTCTGCCGCATCATCAACGAGATCGGCGACTACCGCAAGGAAGACAACCCGCGCATTACCGGTTATGAGTTCCACCTCATTACCATGGCGAGCCATGTCTGCCCGAAGGACCTGCTCCTGCCGTACCTGGAGGAGACCCTCGAAGACCTCAAGACCCGTGAACCCGATGAGAACCCGCCGTACCGTGCCCGCGTGGCCGTGGTCGGTTCCGAAGTCGATGACATCGACATGATCAAACTCATCGAGGACAGCGGCGCTCTGGTCGTGGCCGACCGCTACTGCTATGGTTCTCTCCCCGGAAGAATGGAGATCCCGCTCAACGATGAGGAAGACGTCCTCACGCAAATCTGCCGTCATTACATGCATACCAGCCAGTGCCCGCGCCAGATGAACCTGGAAAAGGTCAACGGCCGGAAAGACTACGTGGCACAGATCGCCAAAGAGTACAAAGCGGACGGCATCATCTACGAACAGATGAAGTTCTGTGACCCCTGGGCCTACGAGCGCGTCACCGGTTCGTTCGATTTACGCGAAAAACACGGCTATCCGGTCCTCACCATCGACCGTCCGTACGTCGTCGGAAGCTCCGGCCAGCTGCGGACCCGTGTTCAGGCATTCGTCGAGAGTGTCGAGATCAAGAAACTGCAGGGAGGGAAATAATCATGGGAAAAGCCATTGGCTCTGAAAGATTAGGCGACCTCTACACCGGCGGAAAAGTCCGCAAACGCCGTGAATGGCGCGGAGTAGAAGACACGTTTTACGATTATACCCGCTGGCTCGGGATCATGAAGATGCTGGCAACCTACCTCGTTCGCCCGCATTTCCTCAAAGGCTTTCTGCGCTATCGCTGGATGCTCAACTACATTGCCGTTCCCCACATGATCGACAAGCACACTGCCGGTCTGCGGGGCAACCACCTGAAGATCGCCCACGAAGAGTACGACCTCGTCGCGGAAGACGTCGCGAAACTTCTGAACACCGCGTTCAAAGCCGACAAGTACTGCGGCAACGACCAGGAGCTGTCCAAGAAGATCGTCGTGCTCGATGAGAACGAAATGTTCCATATCATGTGCGGCTTCCGGAACCTCAAGGCCATCTCCTGGGAGACGGCTGCGGTCTACGTCTCTGTCCTCCTGCAGGGCGACGGCGTCGTCCATTACATCGATGCCCTCCAGGAAATGGGTATGCCGGGCGATGTGTGCCCCATGCCCGCCGCGGAAGCCGGCGTCGTCGTGGAAGACGATATCCCCATCTTCGGCGCCTGTGTCGTCCAGTGTAACACCACCTGTGACGGATCCCTGCTCGGCAACGGCATTATGGGCCGCCGCTATGAAGCGGAAGGCATCCCGGTCACGCAGATCGCTGCTCCTCTTCGTCATACCGAAGAAGGCGTCCAGGAATATGCCGCTCAGGAAATCCGCAATGCCATCAAGTTCATCGAGGACAACACCGGTGAAAAATGGGACTGGGATTTCTACTTCGAAAACATCAAACGGTTCAACGAAGAGAACCGTCTCCGTTACAGCTGGATGGAAATGTCCAGGACCGACTACCCGCAGGTCATCGGCTGCAACCTGGCCCTCTATGCGGAGACCACCTACATGGCCATTGCCGGCCGTATCCCGGACTTCCTGGAAGCGGACCGCCGCATCACCAAACTCGCGCAGGAGTCCTTCGCGAAGAAGGAAATGCTGGTCCCCGAATACCGGCACCGCGCCATCATCTGGGGCGTTCAGTCCCAGTTCTACACGGACTTCCTTCTCTGGCTGCAGAACTGCTGGGGCATCCTGCCGCTGGTCGACATGCTGAGCCTCGTCTACTTCGATCAGGTCTCGGAAGACGACCCCGAGCAGGCCATCTATGACATCGCGAAGCTGTATCAGGAAATGATCATGCGCAACCGTACCCACGGCGGCTACGAAGTCCTTCTGGACGACCTGTGGCGCTTCTGCGAGTACTACAATGCCGACATGGTCATCCTCTGGGAGCACATCACCTGCAAGGCCCTCGACGGTATGCACGGTCTCTTTGAGGAACGTGCCCGCGAGAACGGCATCAAGCTCATCTGGGTCGACCATCAGCTGATGGATCCGCGCGTTATCCCGCGTCAGGGCGTCCGCGATGCTGTCAACCGGTACATGAGAGCGGTACTGCAGGAAGAGCCCCTCGATCCGTCCCTGGAAGTCCTCGACGACGAGCAGGCCTGGTAATTTTTGGAAGGAGCAATAACCATCATGAAATATTACGGCGGCTGCGACGTAGGTTCCACCTACACGAAAGCAGTTATCCTCGATGAAAACGGCAAGATCGTTGCCGATACCACCATCAAATCCAAGATCAACGCGGAAGAGTCCGCCCGCATTGCCATGAAGGAAGTTCTTGACAAGGTCGGCCTCAAG
>CAJGDU010000112.1 GCA_904502175.1 Clostridiaceae bacterium | reverse complement strand
CAATGATAAAATAAAACCAGAAAAGGAGGTGGGCGATATGCCGGCTGTCTGCAATGTCTGTTTCCGTCACTGTGAACTCAGCGGAACACAGCTCGGGTTCTGCCGGGCGCGCAAGTGCCTCGACCGGCAGGTCGTGAGCGACGCCTACGGCAAGGTGACCGCACTCCACTTAGACCCCATAGAAAAGAAGCCCCTGGCCCGCTTCCACCCGGGCGGCATGGTCCTGTCCGTCGGCAGCTACGGCTGCAACCTCCGCTGCCCCTTCTGCCAGAACCACGAAATCGCCCAGGCCGGGGACGACGACCTGCAGTCCGAGTTCTACTCCCCGGACAAGCTCGCTGCCCTCGCGGAGCAGCTCGTGCCCCGCGGCAACCTCGGCATCGCCTTCACGTACAACGAGCCCCTCATCAACTACGAGTTCGTGCGGGACACGTTCAAGGCCTGCAAACAGAAAGGCCTCAAGACCGTCCTCGTCAGCAACGGCACGGCCGAGCCCGAAGTCCTGCAGAAGGTCCTGCCCCTGACCGATGCCGTGAACTTTGACCTCAAGGCCTTCCGCAAAGAGACCTATGGCGATGTACTGAAAGGAGACCTTGAGTCCGTCCAGTACGCCATCATGTTGGCGGCCGACCGCTGCCACTTAGAGCTCACGAACCTTGTGGTCCCCGGCATGAACGACGATGAGGAGGAGTTCCGGGACATGGTAAAGTGGATCGCCTCCCTGCAAAACGGCTGGGGGAGCCGCATACCGCTCCACGTCACCCGCTTCTTCCCCTGCTGGAAGTACACGGACCGGCCGCCCACGGACGTAGACCTCGTCTACCGCTTCGCGGACCTGGCCCGCGAGCACCTGCAGTATGTCTACACCGGAAATTGCTGATATAATAATAGATAATAACCTCAAAAAAGAAAGTGAGATCCAACATGGACACTATCGCAAAAGACCCCATTTATGTCACCGGCCACCAGAACCCGGACACGGACTCCATTGTCTCCGCCATTGCCTATGCGGCGCTGCGGAATGCGCTGGGAGACCGGGAATATGTGGCTGCCCGCCTCGGCAACGTGTCGGACGAGACCCAGCGGGTCCTCGACCGGTTTGACGCGGAGGCCCCGGTGCTCCTCTCGAACGTCCGCACCCAGGTGCAGGACCTCGTCTTCGACACGCCGCCCGCCATGGCGCGGAGCGTGACCATTGCCCACGCCTGGGAGACCATGCGGACCGGCAGCGGTGCCCCTTCGGTCCTGCCCGTCGTGGAGGACGACGGCACCCTGTACGGCATGATGACCAGCGGGGACATTGCGAACCACAGCATGAAAAACGTGGAGCGGCCCCATGTGGACAACGTGCCCGTCTACAACCTGCTCTCCGTCCTGGAGGGGCAGATCATCAACCAGCCGTCCGTCATTCCGGAGGAGCTCTCGGGCGATGTGCTCATCGCCGTCCCCACCGCCCACGAGGGCATGCTGTTCTCGAACCCGGACAGCATTGTCGTGTGCGGCCAGCAGCCGGACATGGTGAGGAACGCGCTGGACCACGGCGTGAAGGCCGTGGTCATCTGCCAGGCCGACGTGCCGGAAGAGTTCCGGAACGACACGTCCGACACGCTCATCATTACGACGCCGCTGTCGGCCTACCGCACCGCGCGCATGATCAACTTAGCCCTCCCCGTGGAGCGCGTCTGCGCCACAGAGGACCTCAAAGCCTTCCACCTCGACGACTACCTGGACGACGTCAAAGACGTCCTCCTGAACTCCCGCTACCGGGCCTACCCCATCCTCGATGAGAACGACAAAGTCGTCGGCACCATGGGCCGGTACCACATGATCCGCCCGAAGCGCAAACGCGTCGTGCTCGTGGACCACAACGAGCTTGCCCAGACGGTCCCCGGCCTCAGCGAGGCCGAAGTTCTCGGCATCATCGACCACCACCGGCTGGCGGACATCCAGACCACCGCGCCCATCTTCTTCCGCAACGAAGTTCTGGGCTCTACGGCCACCATCATCTCCGACATGTACCAGGAGAAGGGTGTCGTGCCGTCCAAGAAGGTCGCGGGGCTCCTGTGCTGTGCCATCATTTCCGACACGGTCATGTTCAAATCGCCCACCTGCACGGAGTACGACAAGGTCATCGCGGAGCGCATGGCGCGCATTGCCGAGGTGAGCCTCGAGGAAGTGGGCAACACGGTCTTCGCCGGCGGCAACATGGACAAGCCCGTCGACGAGCTGCTCTTCACGGACTTCAAAGAGTTCCTCATTGCCGACCACAAGCTCGGCATCGGCCAGGTCACCTGCCTCAACTCGGACGAGCTCCTCGGGCGCCGGGACGAAATGCTGGAGGCGATGCGCCTCAAGATGGAGGACCGCGGCTACGACTACATCCTCATCATGCTGACGGACGTCCTGAAAGAGGGCACCGAGCTCCTCTACATCGGCGACGACCAGACCATCACCAACGCCTACGGCCGGCCGGCGTCCAACAATGCCGTCTTCCTGCCGAAGGTCATGTCCCGCAAAAAACAGATCGTCCCCCGCCTCTCGGAGCTGGGGGGTTAAGCAAAAAAGAAAAGAGCCTCTGCATGGAGCAGAGGCTCTTATTATTTTTACTGTCCGGCCGGTGCCGGGGTGGGGTTGACGGGTGCCGCGGTGGTCGGCTGCGGTGCCGCCGTCGTGGACTGACGCCACCACCAGGGGTTCGCGCCGCCGCCGGAGGTCGTGCCTTCGCCGCCGGCCTGTGTGGTGGTCTGCCACCAGGCGCCGCCGCCCTGGCTGGAGGCCTGAGTAGTCTGGTACGCGGTGGTGTAGTTGCCGCCGCCGTTGTTCGCCGGCTGGACCGCGCGGGTCGTGTAGGTACGGTTGCCCGCATAGGCGCCGCGGGTGGTGGTCATGGTCTTACCGTTGGAGAAGTCCAGCGCGTTCTTGCGGTCTTCCGCCAGCGTGATGTTGGACTGGCCGTAGAGCATGTTCTGCAGCTCGAAGGCCGCGCCCTCGTAGTCGCAGATCCAGATCCACTGGTCTCCGGCATAGCCTTCCTCACAGTACTCGACCGGAGGCATGACCGCCTGGGTCATGGGGTACTTGAGCCAGCCGCCGGCAACGGCATCAGACGCAAGGTTGACCATCTGGGACTTCTTCATGGACGTCTTGACTTCCGGCAGGATGGCGTTCATGGCCGCGTTCACTTCGGAAAGGGATGCCGACTTGAACTGCGTCATAATGGCGGTGACCACCCGGCGCTGCCGCTCGGTCCGGTTGATGTCGGAGTCGAGCTTCCGGATACGGGCAAACATGAGGGCATGTTCGCCGTCCATGTGCATCTTGCCGGCCTTGAACTGGATCTTGTTGCCCGTACGGGTCCACTTCTTCCAGGTCCGGTTGAGGTATTCGGCTTCCTTCTTCGAGACTTTCACGTCCACGCCGCCGAGGGCGTCGACCAGTTTCGGGAAGGAGTCGTATCCGACGAGCGCGTAGTCGTCGATTTTGATCTTATAGTCCTTCTCAATGACATCCTGGACCATCTCCGCGCCGCCGTAGTAATAGGCCGCATTCATCTTGGCAAACGCGTTGGCGCCGGTGGCGGTCTCCATGTAGGTGTAGCTGTCCCGGTAGAAGGAGACGAGGGACAGGGTCTTCGCGAGGCGATTCACCGACAGGACCATCATGGAGTCGGACAGCTTCGAGTCGGAGTCGATGCCGATGAGCAGGATGTTCGTGACGTTCTTCGACTGCATGGGCTCGCCGCCGTTCAGGTACCAGGCCTTCATGAGGGCCGTGAGGGAGTTGGCGTCGGTGATGGAGTCGATGGCCGCGGCGTCGATGTCGTTTTCGAGGATCTCCTCCACGCCGGTGTACTCGTCCACGTTGGAGCCGATCATGTTCAGCTTGCGGTAGATGAAGACGCCGAGGACCGTGCCCGCAATAATGAGCAGGGCAAGAATGGCCGCCAGGACCTTCCGCCAGACTTTCTTCTTTTTCTTCGGCTCTTCGAAGGTCATGCCGTCGGTGACGGCGGCAAACGGCCGCGTGTCATAGGGGCTGGTGCCGTTCAGTCTGTCGAACTCGGCGAGCCGCTCCCGGGCCTTTTTCTGGACCGCGTCGGCAGCGAGGATTTGCGCCCGGGCAACTTCATCGCCCTTGGCCGCTTTCTTCTCGAGCTTTTTCCGCTCCCGCGGAGAAATGGCGTTCGCCTGGGCCTCGGCCTGCAACTCCGCTTCAATGCGGCGGCGCTCCTGGATGCGGGCCTGACGGCGCGCCTGAACGGCGTCGTGGTCCACTTCCTCGCCAAAGTGCTTCAGGGCGTCCCGAACACTCTGTTCCCGGGCGAGCCGCTCTTCTTCGGCCCGTTTCGCGGCTTCCTCCGCCTGTATTCTGGCGAGCTTTTCCGCTTCAAGGCGTGCGGCTTCCTCCGCTTCCGCTCTGGCTTTCGCCGCCGCGGCAGCAGCGCGTTCCGCCCGGATCTCTTCCGCAGTCTTGGCCGGTGCGATATACTCTTCTAACGTGTTTTTATTCTCGTTACTCAATGGAACTCTCCCATATTTATCGTTATAACGTCCTGTGCTTGTTCATGTGTTTTTGCTGACGATTTTGAGTTTACCTGTTCAACCTTTATTATAACCAAAAAAGATTATTCTTCCACAACTTCCGCGTCAACGGTCTCCACTTCTTCCTCAGGCAGTTCTTCGCCCTCCTCTTCCTTCGCGGTGGTGCTCAGGGTGATGAGGCGGTCGTCGTCGAGGAT
>CAJGDU010000111.1 GCA_904502175.1 Clostridiaceae bacterium | reverse complement strand
TTGCCGCTGTAGAAGTCGAGTTTATCGCCACAGAGCTTCATGGACTTGGCAAAGGCAGCAATGTTGCCGTTGGCTTCCTTGACCGCCACGATGCGCTCGTACTCGGCCAGTTCCGCATAAGTTTCGGGCTTGATGTCAAGACCGGTGCGGGAGGGCACGTTGTACAGCACGATGGGCTTGGAGACCCGGTCGTGGATGTAGCGGTAATGGCGGATAAGACCTTTCTGAGAGGTCTTGTTATAGTAAGGCGTAACCATGAGGAGGGCATCGGCGCCGACCTTCTCGGCCTCGTTGGAGAGTTTGACGGCAAACGCGGTGTCGTTGGAACCGGTGCCGGCAATGACCGGGACACGGCCCGCGACCTGCTTACAGGTGAACTCAATGCCTTTGACGTGCTCGACGATGTCGAGGGCAGAACCTTCTCCGGTGGTGCCGATGCTGATGATGGCATCGGTGCCCGCGGCGATCTGCTCTTCGATGAGCTCCGCCATCTTGCTGTAGTTGATGTTGCCATAGTTGTCGAAGGGGGTGACCAGCGCGACGCCGGCGCCTTCAAAGATGGGCTTGGGTCCTTTCATTGTCGTTCCTCCTTAAAGCATTATCTGTCGAAATAGCCCTTGGCAGCCAGCAGCTCGGCCAGCTCCACGGCTCCGCCGGCAGCTCCGCGCAGGGTGTTGTGGGAGACGCAGACGAATTTGTAGTCATACTGGGTGTCTTCGCGAAGGCGGCCCATGGAGACGGCCATGCCTTTTTCGAGCATGCGCTTCTCTTTGGTCTGGGGCTGATCGTCTTCTTCGAAGTAGTTGAGGAAGTGCTCCGGCGCCATGGGGAGTTTCAGCTCCTGCGGCTCGGCGGAGAAGTTCTTCCAGACGTCAAGGATCTCTTCCTTGGAAGGTTTGTTTTTGAACCGGACAAAGACGGCAGCCAGATGGCCGTCGGAGACCGGGACGCGCAGGCACTGCGCGGTGAAGTGCGGCTCGGTGGCCGGGACAATGGCATCGCCTTCGACTTTGCCCCAGATCTTCAGGGGCTCTTTCTCGGACTTCTCCTCTTCGCCGCCGATGTAGGGGATGACGTTGTCGAGAATTTCGGGCCAGTCTTCAAAGGTCTTGCCGGCGCCGGAGATGGCCTGGTAGGTGCAGACCAGAACGTCCTCCACGCCGTACTTCTCATGCAGGGGGAAGAGGGGCGGGACATAGCTCTGGAGCGAGCAGTTGGACTTGACGGCGATGAACCCGCGGGTGGTGCCGAGACGGGCTTTCTGCGCGGGGATGATGGCGAGGTGTTCCGGGTTGAGTTCCGGGACGACCATGGGGACGTCTTTCGTGTGGCGATGCGCACTGTTGTTGGAGACGACCGGGATGTCGGCCTTCGCGTATTTCTCTTCCAGCGCGGCGGTGGCCTCTTTGGACATGTTGACAGCACAGAAGACGAAGTCGACCAGTTCGCCGACCTTTTCGATGTCGTTTTCCGCGTCCAGGATGATCAGATCCTGCAGTTTCGCGGGCATGGGCGTGGTGAGCTTCCACTTGTCGCCGACGGCTTCTTTGTAAGTCTTGCCGGCAGAACGGGAGCTGGCCGCGAGCGCGACGACGTTGAACCAGGGATGGTCCGCGAGAAGGGTGGCAAAGCGCTGTCCGACCATACCGGTGGCGCCGACGATGCCTACGTTGTACTGTTTCATGTTTTTCCACTTCTTTCGAATAATCTTTCCACAGAAAAACCGGTTGTAAACCGGCTCATCTTTTACTATAATAAAGCAAGTTTTTAATACTATATTACAGAGAAAATGCAAAGTCAACCGAAAAGGGGACAACTTTGTTAAAAACTGGCATATGTAAGGAGAAACGAACCTATGAAGACCTCGGACTTCCGGTACGAACTGCCGGAAGAGCTCATTGCTCAGACCCCGCTGCCGCAGCGGGATGCCTCGCGGATGCTGCACCTCGACAAGGCCACCGGCAAAGTCGAGCACCGGCATTTTACGGACATCCTGGACTATCTGCGTCCCGGGGACTGTCTCATCCTCAACGACACCCGGGTCCTGCCGGCCCGCATCTACGGGGTCAAAGAGGAGACCGGCGCCGTGGTCGAATTCCTTCTCCTGAGGCAGCGGGAGCTGGACACCTGGGAATGCCTCTGCAAGCCCGGGAAACGCGCCCGGCCGGGCACGGTGTTTTCCTTCGGCGAAGGCAAACTGACCGGCACGGTGACCGACACGGCGGAAGACGGCGGAAGAGTCGTTCGTTTTTCCTATGACGGCAACTTTTACACCATCCTGGAAGAGATCGGCCAGATGCCGCTGCCGCCGTACATCAAAGAGAAACTGGAAGACCAGGAGCGCTATCAGACGGTGTACAGCCACGAGCTGGGCTCCGCCGCGGCGCCCACGGCCGGCCTTCATTTCACCCCGGAGCTCCTTCGGAAAGTGGAGGACATGGGGGTCTCCATCGGCAAGGTCACGCTGCACGTCGGCCTCGGCACGTTCCGGCCCGTCAAGGCCGACAACATCGAAGACCACAAGATGCATTCTGAACACTACTGGATGCCGAAGGAGACCGCGGACCTCATCAACAAAACAAAGGCGGAAGGCGGCCGGGTCATTGCCGTCGGCACCACCAGCTGCCGGACGCTGGAGTCCGTTGCCACCAAACTGGGGTGCATCGCCGAAGACGAGGACTGGACGTCCATCTTCATTTATCCCGGCTACGAGTTTAAAGCCATGGACGGCCTCATCACGAACTTCCACCTGCCGGAGAGCACGCTCATCATGCTGGTCTCCGCGTTTGCAGGATATGAGAACACCATGCACGCCTATGAGGAAGCCGTGAAGGAGCGCTACCGCTTCTTCAGTTTCGGCGATTCCATGATGATCACGGAGAACTGACTATGTTTCAGGTTTTAAAAACAGAGGGCACCGCGCGGCGGGGCGAACTGACCACGGTCCACGGGACCGTGCAGACGCCCGCGTTCCAGAACGTGGCCACGGCCGGCGCCATCAAAGGCGCGGTCTCGGCGCAGGATCTCAAAGAGACGCTGCACTGTCAGATCATGCTCTGCAACACCTACCATCTGCATGTCCGTCCGGGCGATGCGCTGGTGAAGGAAATGGGCGGTCTGCACCGGTTCACACAGTGGGAGGGCCCCATCCTGACCGACTCCGGCGGGTTCCAGGTCTTTTCACTGGCGCAGCTCAACAAAATCAAAGAAGAGGGCGTCTACTTCAACTCCCACGTGGACGGCAGAAAACTGTTCATCGGGCCGGAGGAGAGTATGCGCATCCAGTCGAACCTGGGTTCCACCATTGCCATGGCCTTCGACGAGTGCGTCGAGAACCCCGCAGAGTACGACTATGCCAAAGAGTCCTGTGAGCGGACCACACGCTGGCTGCTGCGCTGCAAGGCGGAACTGGACCGGCTCAACGCGCTGCCGGACACCATCAACCCGCAGCAGATGCTCTTCGGCATCAACCAGGGCTGCACCTATGCGGACCTGCGCCGGGCGCACATGAAGCAGATCGCCGAACTGGACCTTGACGGCTATGCCATCGGCGGCCTTGCGGTGGGGGAGCCGAAGGAAGTCATGTATGAGATGATCTCCGAAGTCGAACCCTTCGCGCCAAAGGACAAAGTCCGTTACCTGATGGGTGTCGGCACGCCGGGGAATATCCTGGAGGCCGTCTACCGCGGCGTCGACCTCTTCGACTGTGTCATGCCCACCCGGAATGCCCGCCACGGCCAGCTCTTTACCTGGGAAGGCATCCGGAACCTGAACAACGCGAAATACATGACAGACAGCGCTCCCATCGAAGAGGGCTGCGGCTGTCCCGCCTGTCAGCGGTATTCCCGCAGTTACATCCGGCACCTTCTGAAAGCGGGGGAGATGCTCGGCATGCGTCTCTGCGTCATGCACAACCTGTATTTCTACAATACGTTCATGGAACGCATCCGTGAAGAACTGGACAACGGGACCTTTTCGGCCTTCCATGAGAAATATGTCGATCTGCTTGATACCAGGATCTGAATTATGCTATAATCTCGTGGAACATGTGCACTGGCACCACGTATTATTTGGAGGTAACACTACTATGAATTTCGCAATTCTTCTGAACATGGCTTCTGGTTCTACTGCTGACACCGGCGCTGCCCTCGGTTCCAGCGGTTTTATGATCGTCATTCTTCTCTTCTTCGTGGTCTATATGTGGATGATGAGCCGCAGAGAGAAGAAGAACCGCAATGAAGAACAGGCCATGAGAGATAACCTGAAAGTCGGCGACGAAGTCGTCACTATCGGCGGTATCCTCGGCAAAGTCGTTTCCGTCAAGGACGAGACCATCGTTCTCGAGACCGGCGCGGACCGCAACAAGATCCGTTTCACCAAGGCTGCCATCGCCACCAACGCCTCCGCGAACGCGCGTGCGCAGGCGGATAAGGAAGCCAAGGAAGCGGCGAAAGCAAAAGAAAAAGCGGCTAAGAAAGAGGCCAAGAATAAATGATTTTGACAGGTCTGGTATTTTTCCAGACCTGTTTTTTTGTAATGAAGAAGTGAAGAAAGGGCTGATGCCATGAGTATCCAGCTGTCCAGAGAAAACATGCAAAAAGGCATGAACGACATGAACGCGATGGGTTCCAGGCTCACCGGATCCAGAGGACATCATGAGTTTGTGGAATACCTGAAAAAAGAAGTGGAGGCCATCGGTTATACACCGGTGTCCGACTTCAAGACATTCGAGCGCTGGGAAGAAAAAGCCACGAAGCTCACCCTTCATAC
>CAJGDU010000110.1 GCA_904502175.1 Clostridiaceae bacterium | reverse complement strand
TTTCGAGGGCTCCAGCCACATCTTCCTCTACGACGAGGGAGAGCGGACCGTGGCCCACACCCTGCCGTTCCTCGAAGAGGAATAAGAAAGGAGAACGCGCATGTCTTATATGTTTCTGGCCTACCTAGGCCTCCTCGTCCAAATCCTGTTCATCTACATCGAACAGCAGAAAAAGTATGTGCCCGCGGTCGCGCTGAAGGGCCTGGCGTCCCTGTTCTTCGTCGTGCTGGGCTTTTTGGGGCTGTCCATCGCCACCCTGCCCACCTTCGCGAAGATCGTGGTGGCGGGCCTGGTGTTCGGACTGCTCGGCGACGTGTGCCTGAACCTCCGGTTCGTCCTGGAGAAGGCGGGACAGAAGGTGTTCCTCGCCGGCATCGCGGCGTTCCTGGTCGGCCACATCCTGTACCTGGTGGCCCTCATCCCGCTGGCGGCGAAAGTCTGGGTCTGGCTGCTGAGCGGTTTGCTCGTCGCGGCGGCGCTCCTCTACTGGATCCTCACCTCCGTGGAGGCCGAGAAGGCGTTCAAGGCCTTCGGCGTCGTGTACATCGGCGCCGTGGTCCTCATGACCGCCGTTGCCATCGGCGTCTTCGTCACCCGGCACACCACCGGCTCCCTCCTCTACATGGTCGGCGCCATCCTGTTCACGGCCTCCGACATCATCCTCATCTTCAACACGTTCACGAAGGACGGGAAGGCGTGGATGCGGCCCGCGAACCTGCTTCTGTACTACCTCGGACAGCTGCTCATCGCCCTCAGCATCCAGGCGATGTGACTCCGTTGACACTAAAAAACCCCTTTGCTATAATGTTTGCGCTGCCCGGGAGGGCAGCGCAGCTTCATGTCGGGGTGTAGCGCAGCTTGGCTAGCGCATTTGCTTTGGGAGCAAAGGGTCGCAGGTTCGAATCCTGTCACCCCGACCAAAAGAAAAAAGGCAGGCTTTCGCCTGCCTTTTTCTGTTTTCAGATCTTGAGGGCGAGGTCGTAGGCGCTCCAGATGGCGGTCTTGAGGTTGCCGACTTTCTGTGCATCGCCCAGGATGTGGACGTGTCTGTCCCGCTTCTGCAGGGTCTTGTCCGGGGTGTAGCCGACGGACAGGACGACGGAGTCACAGGGGAGCTCCTGTTTGCCCTGCTTCGTCTGGACGACGACGCTGCCGTCCTTCACTTCCAGGAGGGTGCTCTCGAGGTAGGTGGGCACCTCGTGGTACCGCATGAGGTCGCGCAGCATGTTGGAGTTGGCGGCGCAGACGCCGACGGCTTTGACGAGGTCGTCGGTCATCTCTACGATGAACGGCTTTTTGCCTTTGAGCGCGAGGTCGTAGGCGATTTCGCAGCCCGTGAGGCCGCCGCCGATGACCGCGACGGTCTCGCCGACCGGTTTGGCGCCGGTCAGGTAGTCGATGGCGTCAATGCCCTTCTCGAACCCGGGAACGGGGAGCTTCCGGGGCTGCGCGCCGGTCGCGAGGATGACCTCGTCGGCCTTCAGGTCTTTCAGCGAGGTGACCGCCGTGTTCAGGTGGACGTTCACGGAGGACTGCTCGAGCTGTCTCTCATACCAGGCGAGCAGCTCTTTGTCCTTCTCCTTGAAGTCCGGCGCGGCCGCGGCCACGAACACGCCGCCGAGGGTGCCGGTCTTCTCGTAGAGGTCCACCTTGTGGCCCTTCTTTGCCAGCAGGATGGCCACCTGCATGCCGGCGATGCCGCCGCCGATGACGGCCACTTTCTTCGCGCGCTGGACCTTCTTGTAAGTGTACTTCTTCTCCTCAAAGGCCACCGGGTTCAGGGCGCAGTGGCCCTGGGTCAGGATGTCCCGCGTGCCGATGACGGCGCCGGAGTCCTTGTAGTAGGCAATGGGCAGACAGGCGTTGTGGCAGGAGATGCACGGGCGGACGTCCGCTTCCCTGCCCTCTTTCAGCTTGGTCAGGTACTCGCCGTCGCAGAGGATCTGCCGGCCGATGGCCACGGCGTCGATCTTGCCGGCTTTGACGGAGGCCTCCGCCGCGTCCGGCTGCATGCGCCCGGCCACCAGGACCGGGATGTCCACGACCTCCGAGACGGCCTCCGCCTCGGCGAGGTTGCAGTTCAGCGGCATGTAGACCGGCGGATGCGCCCAGTACCAGGAGTCGTAGGTGCCGTTGTCGCAGTTGAGGGCGTCATAGCCGGCATCCTGGAAGTACTTCGCGGCCTTCAGGCCCTCTTCGAGGTCGCGGCCTATTTCGGTGAACTCCTCGCCGGGGACTGCGCCGACCCGGAAGTCGATCGCCTTCGACGTGACCGAATAGCGGAGCATGACCGGGAAGTCGTCCCCGCACGCTTCCTTGATGGCCTTCACGACCTCCACCGCGAAGCGGTAGCGGTTCTCGAAGGAGCCGCCGTACTCGTCGGTGCGGTGGTTCATGTACGGCAGGGTGAACTGGTCCAGCAGGTACCCCTCGTGGACCGCGTGGACCTCCACGCCGTCGACGCCGATGTCCTTGCAGAGCTTGGCGGACTTGGCGTAGGCGTCCACGAAGGCGTTGATCTCCGCTTTCGTCACGGCGCGGGTCTTCAGCTTCGGGGCCCAGACCATGGGCAGGTCCGCGTCCGGCGCCACCATGTTCTCATGCAGCCGGAGCAGCGGGTTGGACAGCTTTTTCAGCACGGGGTTGGCCGCAATGGTCAGGGCCTGTGCCGGCATGGTGAAGTTCCGGCCCATGAAGCCCGCGCCCAGCTGGAAGAAGATCTTCGAGCCGTTTTGGTGGATGGCTCTGACGAGCGGCTCCGCCTGTTTGAACACGTTGGGCGATTCATGGAGCCACCGCCCGAGCAGCATGGAATAGACCGGGATCATGCCGGGAATGAGCAGGCCCACTTCGTTTTTGGACCGCTCCATGTAGTAGTCATACGCGCTTTTGTTGTACTGCGGGAAAAACATGTTTTCCACGATGTTGGTGCCTTCCATGGCGGGGACGACGAACCGGTTGCGGATCTCGCAGTTCCCGATGGAAAACGGGGTAAACAGCGTTTTGTAGTTATCAGACATTTTTCTCGACCTCCTCTGTCTTCATTATAGACAGCGCGGTCTGACAGAACCTCAACAAAAAACGGCACCCTGTCAGAAAAGGTGCCGTCGTTTGTATGTATTTTCGTTCATTTCAGGAAGACGTACTCCGTTTCCGTGGAGCGCTCCGGGCAGAACCGGAAGTTCAGCCCGGCATACTGCCGGATGCCGTCCGGGTCTGTAATGTCCCGCTCCGCCAGGAAGCGGACCATGTCCCCGCGGGCCATTTTCGCGAGGGTCCCTTTGGTGATGACCTTCTCCTTCCCCGTCTTCGGGTCTTTTTTTAGCTCCCCGAAGACGACCGTCAGGCAGAAGTCGTCCGGCGTCAGGTAGTCCTCCACACAGCGGGAGTACTCCTTGGACGCCAGGTTCAGGACGAACCGGTCGTCGTTGCCGGCCTGGACTTCGCGGTAGAGTGCATCGCCCCAGAAGTCGTAGAGGGTGGGTTGCGGGAAACCGAACGCGCCGACCTTCGCCTGCATTTCGAGGCGGTACGGCGTGACCCCGTCGAAGGGCTTCAGGACGCCGTAGAACCCGGACAGGATGCGCAGGTGGTCCTGGATGAAGTCGAGGGCCTCCCTGGTGAACACGTCCGGAGCCATGTAGCGGTACTGGATGCCCTCGTAAGAGAGGATGGCCGGGGTGAGACGAGACAGCTCGTTGAGCGCGCCCATGTCGGCGTACCGGTCGAAGTTGAGCGCGGCGAGTTTGTCGTTGCAGGACCAGAGGGCTTTGGCGTCTTCATAAGAGAGGCCTTTCAGCCAGTCCCGCAGCGTGTTCGTCTTGTCGAGGAACACGGGCAGGCCCAGGGCCGGGAAGTCATCCCGCTCCTCGTTCATCTTCTTCGCCGGGGAAATGATGATGCGCATGCGCGCCTCCTTTTCTTACTCCAGTTCCTCCAGCATCTGCGCCGGGTTGTCCTTGGCCTTGACCTTCTCGAAGGCTTTCACGATGATGCCTTTCTCGTCAATGAGGTACGTGGTGCGCACGACCCCGAAGGACTTCTTGCCGTACATGTTCTTTTCCTGCCAGACGTCATAGGCCTTGATGGCCTCGAGGTCCGGGTCGGAGAGCAGCGTGAACGGCAGGTTGTATTTCTCCTCAAACTTTTTGTGGGAGGCAACGGAGTCCTTGCTGACGCCGACGATGACGGCGCCCTTTTCGCGGAATGCCGGCATCATGTCGCCAAAGGCGCAGGCCTGCGCCGTGCACCCCTGGGTGTTGTCTCTCGGATAGAAGTACAGGATGACCTTCTGTCCCTTGTACTCCTTGAGGGTATGGACCTCC
The DNA here is from genome assembly GCA_904502175.1 of Clostridiaceae bacterium. Classification (GTDB taxonomy): domain Bacteria; phylum Bacillota; class Clostridia; order Oscillospirales; family Acutalibacteraceae; genus RUG420. The sequence continues at coordinate 487 of CAJGDU010000110.1, read as the reverse complement.
CCGTTCTGATCCGGCAACTCAAATGCCGGCGCCTTCGTTCCAACTGCTAACATATGGCGTTCTCCTTTCTTACTCTGGACAAAGCTTCCGCCCGCTTGGCAGGATCGGTACCCTTTAGGACTTAAACAAACTCGTCCCGAAATCTTTCATATGCTTGACCCGCACACTTCGGGCACATATCAAGCCAACTCTTTCCGATTTCCGGGCGTCTGGCAAGCTCTCTTTCAAATGCCGGGCAACCGCACGCCCTCCATCTTCATGGGGCCTGGCAACCGTGCGCCCTTATCCTTCTTCAGAATAGCGCTTTTTGTGCTTGGGCCGCCGGGCTTCCCCCTGGCGGTTCTGTTCTTTCTTGCGGTCCTTGTAAATGACCGGCCGGCGGCCGACCCAGGTGTCGCCACGCCGCTTCTCTCTTCTCTTTTTCGCCATGGAAACACCTCCTTAACCCTACTATACCACGGAATTACATACCAAACTGCCCATTATT
>CAJGDU010000109.1 GCA_904502175.1 Clostridiaceae bacterium | reverse complement strand
GTGCGCAGGACCACATAGGCGTCGTCCGGGATCTTCGTCTCGTCCTCCTCAAAGTGAAGGCCGAGGCGCTCGAGCCGGTTGTTGACGTCGTTGTTGTGGACCACCTGTCCCATGGCATAGACGTTGGACTCTCTGCCGAGAAGGGCTTCGATCTGCTCGATGGCGCGTTCCACGCCGAAACAGAAACCGGCATGCTCCGCCAGTATGATTTTTACATCTCGTCCATGTCCCATAATTCCTGGACCTTCCCCCAAACGAGCTCCGCCGCGGCGTTGAGCTCTTTTTTCTTCCGGGAGCCGGGCGTGAAGCCCATCTCTTCATAGCTGATGGGCGCGCCGACCCGGACGACACACTTCGGATGCTTCTTCGAAAGGTCCGGGTCGAGATGGATGGACGCCGGGATGACCGGCACCCTGCTCTCCCGCGCCACCATGACGAAGCCGTTGCTCGCGGTGTCCAGTTCCGGACGTTTGCGCTCTCTGTCCCGGGTGCCCTGCGGGAACATGACCAGCCCGAACCGGCCATCCTCACAGACCCGTTTCGCGAACTTCATGGCATCGCGGTCCGCCGTGCCCCGTTTGACCGGGAACCCGCCGAGAGACTCGAGCAGCGGCCGGATATAGAACGTGCGGAAAAAGGCTTCCTTCGCCATGAAATAGCAGCAGCGGCGGGCCCGCATGCCATAGACCATGGTGATGGGGTCGAACCCGTTGACATGGTTGGCGATGAGGATGAACGGCCCGTCCTGCGGGATGTTCTCCAGTCCGTAGAAGTCCAGTGACTCAAACTCGTGGTTGATCAGGACATGCGCCAGCGGGAGCCAGGACTTGTAATAAAGCTTTCTCTCCACGAGGGGCTTGTCCCAGTTGAAGTCATAAGGCTTGTCGGACAGGAACGGAATATCTTTTTTCTTGGTCGAACTCATGCTTGTCTCTCCTTTGTCAGTGACAGAATGGCATCCACCACTTCGTCAAAACTCATATCGGTCGTATCGAGGTAAACCGCGTCCTCCGCCTGTTTCAGCGGGGCGATCTCCCGGTGGGTATCCTGATAATCTCTCTGGTTGATGTCCCGGAGGATCTCTTCGTAGGTGACGTCGCTGGTGTCTTTGATCTGTTCGTAGCGGCGTCTGGCGCGCTCTTCGGGCGTGGCGGTCAGGAAGATCTTCAGCTGGGCGTCCGGCAGAACGACCGTCCCGATATCGCGGCCGTCCATGAGGACGTCATGCTCTTTCGCCATGTTCTGCTGCAGGTCGAACAGGAACTGCCGCACGGCGGGAATGGCGGAGACGGTGGAGGCTGCCCCGGAGACTTCCGGCTGACGGATGGCCTCGGAGACGTCTTCTCCGTTCAGGAGCACGCGCTGTTCGCCGTCCACGAACTCCATGGCGACTTCCAGTTCCGGCAGCAGAGCGACGATGGCGTCGGTCTCCTCCGGCCGGATGCCGCGTTTCAGAGCGCCGAGGGCAACGGTGCGGTATAAAGCGCCGGTGTCGACGTAGATGAAGCCGAGCTGCGCGGCGGCGGCTCTGGCGATGCTGCTTTTTCCGGCCCCGGCGGGACCGTCGATGGCAATGTTGAACATAGTGGTTCCTCCTATATGCTGAGACCGGCCAGTCGTCCGGTCGAAAAGGCGATCTGAAGATTGAACCCGCCGGTGTAGGCGTCGACATCGAGGAGTTCTCCCGCGAAATAGAGGCCTTGCACCAGTTTGGACTGCAGGGTCTTCGGGTCCACTTCTTTGACACTGACGCCGCCGGAGGTGACGATAGCCTCCTCCACCGGTCGGAACCCGGTGAGCGGGATGGTGAACTGACGCAGGGTCTGTTCGATCTGCCGCCGTTCCTCCCGGGTGATCTGATGGACTTTTTTGGACGGGTCGACCCCGGTTTTCCGCAGAAAGACGGGGATCATGGACCTGGGCAGCAGGCCGCCGAGGGCATTGCGGAATTCTTTATTGCTGTTGGCCTCAAAGTCCCGCAGGAGCCGGGCTTCCAGCTGCTCGTCCGACAGGGCCGGCTTGAGGTCGATCCGCAGCTCGAACTCCCCTTCTTTCAGCGTGTGGAGATGGGAGCTGGCACTCAGGATGAGCGGTCCGGAGACGCCGAAGTGGGTAAACAGCATTTCTCCGAAATCGGAATAGACGGTCTTCCCTGTTTTGACGTCGGCTACCGTCACCTGCACGTTGCGGAGCGAGAGCCCCTGCATTTCGGCACAGGCCGGGTCGTTCGAAGTCATGGGCACCAGAGACGGGATGAGGTCCGTGACGGTGTGGCCGACTTCCTTCGCCATGCGGTGACCGTCCCCGGTGGAGCCGGTCCGCGGATAGGACAGCCCGCCGGTGGCGAGCACAGCCGCCATGGCCGGAAGGGTGCCGTGGTTCTTTGTCTGAACGCCGGTGAGGACGCCGTCCTCTACGACAAGGTGTTCCGCCGTATCGTGGAGGCGATGCACCCCGCTCTTTTTCAGCCAGCGGTCCAGGGCGTCGACGATGTCCACGGACTTGTCCGAGACCGGAAAGACCCGGTTGCCCCGTTCCACCTTCAGCGGCACGCCGAGCGACTCGAAGAGCGCCATGGTGTCCGCCGGCATAAAGCAGTGGAACGCACTGTAGAGAAAGCGCGGATTGACCGGAACGTTGTCGAGCAGTCCCTCCACTGTGTCAGTGGCATTGGTAACGTTGCACCGACCCTTTCCGGTGATCATGACTTTTCTTCCAATGCGTTCGTTCTTCTCGATCAGAGTGACGGAGTGACCCTGCTCGGCAGCACTGCAGGCAGCCATGACGCCGGCCGCGCCGCCGCCGATGACCAGTACCTCATTCTGCACCGTGTTCGTCCTCCATGGTCTCATAGATATCGTATTTTTCCCAAATCTCTTCCAGGTCGGCGAGATTGTGTTTGAGGGCGGTCTTGTTGCCTCTCGCGACGGAGACGATGAGCGCGTTCACCAGGCTCAGCGGCGCCACGAGGGAGTCGATGAAAGACGCCATATTGCTTTTGGCGACGAGCGTGATGCCGGCCGCTTCGGCGATGGGCGCGTCTTCGGTATCGGTGATGGCGATGGTCGTGGCCCCTTTGTCGTTCGCGAAGTTCACGACGCTCAGGACCTGTTTGGAATACCGCGGGAAGCTGCAGGCGATGCACACGTCCTCCTCCCCGATGCGGTAGATCTCCTCGAACATCTGGCTCGAGGAGTTGGAGTCGATGAGCCGGACATCATCGAAGACCATCTTGAAGTAGAAATACATGAAACTGGCCAGTGCCGCGGAACTGCGGACGCCGACGATATAGATGCGCCGTGCCTTGTTGATGGCCTTGGACGCTTTTTCAAAGTCTTCTTTGGAGATGACGTCGAGCGTGGAGCGGATCATCTCCCGGTCCTTCTGCATGACCGTGGTCAGGATGTCGTCATCGCGGATCTGGGTGCCGGCGACTTCCACGCGCTGATTGGCCGTCAGGCGGCCCTTGATGGTCTCCCGCAGAGCGTCCTGGAACTCCGGATATCCCTCATAGCCGAGACTGGTGGCGAACCGGACGACAGTGGACACGCTGATGCTGGTGGCCTCGCCCAGTTTGGCTGCAGTCAGGAACGCCGCTTTCTCGTAGTTTTCGAGAATGTAGTCGGCGATTTTCTTATGGCTTTTGGACAGCTCCAGATAGCTGTCTTCGATCCTTGTGAGGACAGAAACACTCATGCCGGTCCCTCCGAAAAAATGAAAAATTCTTTGCAAAATATTTTACATCAGAAATCTTTTACTTTCAACTAAGTGTTATTTTTAAGTTTAATATTGTAAATCGCCCGAGTTTTTTATAAACTAGAAAGGAAAAGTTGAAGAACTTCCATACCATCACCACAGGAGGATCGACATGCCAGAAAACAAGCTGGAACAGGACGGACTTTACGGCCGCATCAACGCCCTCGAAGAGGAGATCGCGGACCTCAAGTACACCAACCAGAAGCTTTACAAAGACTGTGTCACCTTTGCGAAAAAACTGAAGAAGATCCAGGTCTCCGGCATCCTCGACGAAGACGTCGAAGGGCTGAAGGACCTCAACACCCGCTATGCGGACGAGATCGCCCGTCTCAAGGAGCAGATCGTCGCCCTCACCATCGAGAACCAGAACATGCGGGAGACTACAACAGCGGACGACATCCGGGAGACCATGGAAGCCATCGAGGAAGATCTGCCGGTCGTTCCCGAAGCGCAGACGGAAGAGGCCTCCCTCTACGGCGATGAGATCGCCGCTCCCTCCAAGGAGACGCTGGCCAACACCGAGCTTGCCAATGCCACCCGCACCGGCAACACCGTCACCTTCAAGGCACTGAAGCTCGACGAGCCCGAAGAGGAACCGGAAGTGGGTCCCGCCATGCAGAAGGCGAACAAGGACCGCACCCGCCGTCAGCCCGCCGCGCCGACGGTCAAGACCACCTCGAACAAGAAGGGCCCCACCGGCCGCCGTGTCCTCCGGGGCATCCTGAAGACCTTGCTCACGCTGGTCATCCTGCTGGGCCTCATCAGCGCCCTCACCGGGCTCATCGCCCACAACGCGCCCGACATGAAGATCGCCGGCCTGCGCCCCTACACCGTGCGCAACGACGCCATGGCGCCGAACGTCCAGGAGACCGACATCATCGTCGTCAAGAACGTTCCCATGAACAAGCTGCAGCCGGCCAACGTGGTCATGTCCACCCACAATGACCGCTCCTTCGCCTCTGTGGAGGCCGTGGAGACCCGGGACGGCGTCGACGTCCTCGTCCTCGCGGACAACAGCGGCGAGACGTACAGCGTCACCGGAGACGAGTATGTCGGCAAGGCT
>CAJGDU010000108.1 GCA_904502175.1 Clostridiaceae bacterium | reverse complement strand
CGTCCTCCCCGCCCACGTCGTAGCGGGACTGGGCGAACGCCTTCGTCATGTCGATGGAGTCGCCGGCCACGATGGGCGCGACGGCGTCGTAGAACGACAGGGACGTCTTCCCCTCCGTGGTCTTTTTCTTCTTCGGGCGATTCGTCTCTGCCGGTTCCCGCTTTGCGTTGTCCGCCTCGCAGAGCCGGACGATGTCCGCCGCCAGCGCGTCGGAGGCCAGGGGGCCCGCCGCAATGACCACGACGTCGGCATCTTTGCCGGGGACGGGCACGGTGCGGACTTCCTCCCGGTGCACGGTGATGTTCGGGACCGCTTCCACCCGCTCCGTCACGAGCTTCGAGAACCGTTCCCGGTCCACCGACAGGGAGCCGCCCGCAGGGACGCGGGTCTCGTAGGCGGCCTCCACACAGAGGCTGCCGAGCCGGCGCATCTCCTCTTTGAGGAGGCCGGCCGCGGAGGCGACCCGCTCCGCCTTGAAGGAGTTGGAACAGATGAGTTCGGCAAACCCGTCGGTCTTGTGGGCCGGGGTGTTCTTCACGGGGCGCATCTCATAGAGGTGCACGTCCGCGCCCGCCCGGGCCAGCTGCATGGCAGCTTCCACGCCGGCAAACCCGGCGCCGACGACGATGGCCTTGCCCATGCCGCTCCTCCTCTCAAAGGGTGTTTATTCTTCGGTCTTTTTCCTGCTGCGCTTCATTTTGGCTTCGTAGCCGCAGCCGTCCTTCAGACAGACGAGGCTGCCGCGGTGCTTGAACAGGGACGAGCCGCAGTTCGGGCACTTGTCCTTCGCGCCGGCCGGGACGTCCCAGGTGGAGAAGTCACAGTCCGGGTAGTTGGAGCAGCCGTAGAAGACGTAGCCTCTGCGGGACTTCCGCTTGATGACGCTGCCGCCGCACTTCGGGCAGGCGGCGCCGGTCTCCTCAATGAGCGGCTTCGTGTTCTTGCAGTCCGGGTAGCCCGGGCAGGCGAGGAACTTGCCGTAGCGGCCGGTCTTGATGACCATCATGCGGCCGCACTTCTCGCAGGGGATGTCGGTCTTGTCGGACTCGAGCTGTATCTTCACGCCCTTCATGTCGGTCTTCGCCTTGGACAGGGTGCCTTCGAGGTCGTCGTAGAACTCGCGGAGGATCTTCACATAGTCCTCTTCCCCTTCGGAGACCTTGTCGAGGTCGGACTCCATGCCGGCCGTGAACTTCGTGTTGACGATTTTCGGGAACTGCTTTTCCAGGAGCTTCGTGACTTCCTCACCGAGCTCCGTGGGTTTGAGGGACTTGGCCTCCCGCTCCACATACTCTCTCGCGAGGATGGTGGAGATGATGGAGGCGTAGGTGGAGGGACGGCCGATGCCGTTCTCCTCGAGGGTCTTGATGAGGGACGCTTCGGTGTAGCGTGCCGGCGGCTGCGTGAAGTGCTGGTTGCCGAGGAGTTCTCTCAGCTTGAGCACATCGCCCACTTTGAGGTCGGGGAGCATGGAGCCCGCCTTCTCATCGTCGATGTTGTAGAGCGTGGTGAAGCCGTCGAACTTGACGCTGTAGCCGGAGGCGGAGAAGATGCAGTACTCGTTCGCGCTGCCTTCCTTCGTCGCCTTGATGTCGACCTTCATGGTGTTCTGGACCGTGGCGGACATCATGGAGGCGATAAACCGCTGCCAGATAAGACGGTACAGCTTGTACTGGTCGGAGGTCAGGGAGCCGCGGACCGAGTCCGGCGTGCGGCGGACGTCCGTCGGGCGGATGGCCTCGTGGCCGTCCTGGGCGTTGTTCCGCTGCTTGAAGTAGCGGGGCTTGTCCGGGACGTACTGGCTGCCGTAGTTCTCACGGATGTAGGACGCGGCGGCCGCGCGGGCCTCGTCGGAAACGCGCAGGGAGTCCGTTCTCATGTAGGTGATGAGACCGACCTGGGTGCCGTTGAGGTTGACGCCTTCGTACAGGTCCTGCGCCACTTTCATGGTGCGGCGGGCCTGGAAGCCGAGGCGGCGGGAGGCGTCCTGCTGCAGGGTGGAGGTGATGAACGGCGGCGCCGGCTGTTTGCGGCGGGTGCCCTTCTTCACGGAGTCGACGACATAGACCGCGCCGTCGAGACGGCTGAGATACTTGTCGGAGGTCTCCTTGTCCTTGATCTCGACCTTGCCCTTCTCGTCGCCGGTGAGGGCGGCCGGGAAGACGCGGCGGGAGCCGGGGGGCGAGAACTTCGCGTCAATGCTCCAGTACTCTTCGGGTTTGAAGTCGCGGATCTTCTTCTCCCGGTCCACGATGAGGCGCAGGGCCACGGACTGGACCCGGCCGGCGGACAGGCCGCGGCGGATCTTCTGGGAGACGAAGGGCGAGATGCGGTAGCCCACGAGCCGGTCGAGGATGCGGCGCGCCTGCTGGGCGTCGACCAGGTCCTGGTTGATGGCTCTGGGGTGCTTCATGCCGGCTTCGATGCCGGACTTGGTGATCTCGTTGAAGGTGACCCGGTTCTTGTCCTTCATGTCGAGGCCCATGACGCTGGCCAGATGCCAGGCAATGGCTTCGCCCTCGCGGTCCGGGTCGGTCGCGAGGTAGATGTTGTCGTACTTGCCGACGGAGTCTTTCAGGTCCTTGACCAGTTTCTCCTTGCCTTTGATGACCGCGTACTTCGGCTCAAAGTCGTTCTTGACGTCGACGTTGAGGCGCGCCGCCGGCAGGTCGCGCACATGGCCCATGCTGGCCGTGACATCGTAGTCCGAGCCGAGCACCGACTTGATGGTGCGGATCTTGGTTGGTGACTCCACAATAATGAGATTTGACATGCAGTTCCCTCTCTGTATTCAAAGATTTGTTTTGCGTAACGTTGTCTCGAAACTCATATAATAGTATGTAATCTATATATAGCGTTCCGTTATAGTTTTCAATTATTCTATATGGGGGGCGATTTGTCAAGAGGAAACAGAGACAGCCGCCCGGCAGAGCCGGACGGCTGTTCTTCTGAATTAGTTTCCTTACGCTTCTTCTTTATTCAGTTTGAGAAGGAGCGGCAGCCACCACGCAAATCCGTAGCACAGGCACTTTGCAAGGGAGGTCAGCATGTCGAGGCCGGCGCGTTTACCGGTCCGGATGCCGATGACAAGCGACTGTGTCGTGTGCGCGGCAACCATCAGGAAAATGGTGATGGGATTCTTTTTTACAGCAGTGATGATGAAACTGCCGAGCCACATCGCGAGGCTGGAAAAGCACATGATCGTCTGAACAGTTTTGTTCTGAAGAAGTTCGTACATGTTTTTCCCCCTATGCTTTACGACAGGATATCCGCGTTGATGAAGTCTTTGTAGTGGTCGGTCTCGATGTGCTGTGCGTACCACTGAACGACGACGCCGGGTGCATATTTGACCATGTAGTAGTTTGCGTGGACTTTGAACGTCGGGAAGCAGATCGATTTGCCTTTTCTTGCATCACGGATGCTCTTCTTTGCGACGTTTTTCGCAGTCGTAACGCCGGGAAGGTGCTCGATGGGCGTGATCTCGCCGTCTTTGAACTCCATAAGTTCTGTGGCAACCCAGCCGGGGCAGGAGCAGGTGACTTTGATGCCCTTTTTCTTCAGCTCATACTCGAGACCCTTGGAGAAGAATCTGAGGCCGACTTTTGCAGCTGCATAGGAGTTGTTGGAAGGCAGCGGCTGGAAGCTCGCGGCAGAAGAAACGTTGAGGATGTGGTCGCCCTTGCCCATGTACGGAATGCTGGCATAGCAGGTCGCCATGTTGCCGACAAGGTTCGTTCTCACGGTGGCGAGAAGTCTGGGAAGGTCCGCGCCCTTCTTGTAAAGAGCACGTGTGCCTGCGCAGTTGATGAGCCATTTGACTCTGGGGTTCTTCTCTTTCAGGAGCGCCTCAAAAGCGGCAAGCGATTCATCGCTGCAGACATCGCAGACGACCGGAACGACTTTGTCGCCGACCTCTGCTTTCAGCGCTTCGAGCTTGGAAAGGGTGCGTCCAACCGCCCAGATCTCATCGATGCCTTTTTCTTTGTAAAGCTGTTTGACGAATTCTTTGCCGATTCCGCCGGCCGCGCCGGTGACGATAATAATATTCATGATACTCTCCTTTTTATATAACTCGTTTCATCAATGTAATTTTGCGGTCGCTTCAAACGCGGTCTGCGTGGCATGCAGAATGGTGCCGGCGTGTTCCGCGTCACCAACGACACAGACGTTGGAACAAACTTCCTTAGCGGCGTCTACCAGCCCGGTCTCGCTGCGGACACCGGTGGCAAAGAAGACATAGTCCGCTTTCGGCTGGACTTTCTGGCCGCTCTTCGTTTCAACGGTCACGAACCCGTCGCCGATCTCGGTCAGTTTGGACGAGACCATAAAGAGGGCGCCGCCTTCTGCCAGCTTCGGATAGAGGTCGTAAAGATGCTGCGCATAGAGGCCGGGGCCGACGTTCTCCTGCATCTCCACCATGGTGATGCGGTTGTCGAGTGCCATAAAGTACTCTGCCGTCTCCATGCCGGTCAGACCGGTACCGACGACCACAATGTCTTTGTCGGTCACTTTGAACTCGTTCATCAGAGCCTCCGCGCCGGTCATGACGGTATCCTTGTCCGCGCCCGGAATGGAGCGCGGGACGCCGGCGGCACCGCCGGTGGCAAGGATGATCGCGTAGGGCGAGTAGCTGCTGAGGGTCTCCTTTGTGACATCCTGGTCATAGAGGATCTTCGCGCCAGCCACTTCCGCGCGATGGGTCAGGTCTTTGATGGCCCAGTTCATCTTGTCTTTATGCGGCGGTTTGTTGGCAGCGTTCAGCTGACCGCCGGAGACAGAAGCCTTTTCCAGAACGGTGACGTTGAAGTCGCGGGAAGCCAGT
>CAJGDU010000107.1 GCA_904502175.1 Clostridiaceae bacterium | reverse complement strand
GAAGATGTCGATGACTTCGGGGTCCACTTCATAGCAGTTGGTCTCGCAGGCCTGGGCCGCCATGCGGATGCCGCCGAAGACCTGAAGGCTCCGCTTCAGAGGCTTGTCGGTCTGCAGGCCGACGATCTGCTCGAGGTCCTTGTCGATATATCCCGCTTTGTGGGAAGTGATGGTGGAGACCACTTTGGTGTCCATGTCGAGGACGCCGTCGTTCTCCCGCTCTTTCCGGAAGAGGTCCAGCACCTCGTCCCAGAGTTTCCGGGTCCGCTCGGAGGGACCGGCCAGGAAGCTCTCATCGCCCTCGTACAGAGTGTAGTTGAGCAGGATGAAGTCCCGCACATTGATATGCTTCTGCCAGGTGCCGGCTTTGAACCCGTCCCAGGCACCGTTGTTCACTACAAAATCCATAACCTGAATGCTCCATTCCCTGCGGTCCAAAAAGTACAACATATGTCGTGTGAATGGCACAAGAACCACAAGATATAGTTTTTACCGCTGATATTATACTTAAAATTGAGTATAAAGACAATCGATTCCTAAGAACTTTCGAAAAAACGGAATGTTGAATAAAAACCCCGCAAATGTGCGGGGTCGGACTGTGGAAAACGCGGGCACAAAAAAGGGAGCAGTCCTTTCGGGCTGCTCCCAGGTTACCTAGAACATTGGAGTTTCCTCACAAACTAATTGGTTCGTTTGTTTTGAACTTTCTTAATCATCTCAGAAAATCAATCGAAACTGTATTTCGGACTCACCTATTTTCCTTTTCAAGTCTCTTTTTGGTTTCCCCTTTTGTTCTGATTATTTAACGTTCAAGGTTGTTTTTTGTTTTGTAAACTCCTTTCAAACCTTTCAGTTGATCTGATTTCGTTGCATTTCATTCTTTTCTTCAGTTACTATGTCTGTCTCCGACAGTCATTTCATGTTCTGAATGTGTTTCGGTCTTTTTCTCTTTTTTGTCATCTTATTGCGACAATGTCTTTCTGGAAGACCTCTGTCTCTTTCGCAGCTCAGATTATTTCTAATTTCAAATGGTCTTCGAAACTATTATATGTTTCCTTCTGTTGGAAGACGTTCCGGAGGGTACCTTCGTTCTCGGGAACACTGACCTTTTGTCTGACTGCCTCTAAACACCTGGAAGGACGTTGCCTGTTTTCACATGGGCGTCCGCTCAACGTTGGTCTTTCGTTCAAAAGACGGTGTCTGTTTGTTCTGACAGTTGTTTGAGTTTTCTTTGGCCGTTTTTCTTGATGAAATGTGATGGAATAATAGTCAGTTGATCTGTCTCTGGTTTTTTCGGAGCTTCTTCATTCTGATGGCATTCTGGTTTTTCTTTGCTCTGTCAGAATGGCGCTTCATTCAAATTCCTTTTTCCTAAACTTTGTTTTTGTTTTCTTTTTTGAGGAGGAAATTGAAATCTGCTTAAACTATTATGTTTTGACCGATTTCGCTATCCTCTTCGAAAGCGATGTCTTAGAAATTCATTCTTTGATTTTACCGGGTCTCTTCCAGTACTGTCGTTTTTTGCGGATCGTTTTCCCGGTAGCGAATTTGGAACGCTTTCGAAGATCAGTAACGAATTACCTCTTCACTGTACATTGGAATCATTCCTTTCGCTGCGCCTATTTCCGGTTTCATTTTTCTACATGAACCAGGCGCTCTTATTTTTGAAGAAGTGGAGAATCGGGATACTTCGGATGGTTTCGAAGTATGGTTCTCGTTTCTTCGCTTTTATAGTACAACATAGAAAATGGAAAGTCAACGGACTTTTGACATATTTTTATTGATTTTTTCAACTTTCCTGAAAACTTCTGTGCAAATTGCACAACGTTGTTCGTTCAACCACGTATAAGAATCAAAAAGACCTCCCCCACACCCTTCGGCATGAGGGAGGTTTGAAAACGAAAGGATCAGATGGAGATCTCGTGCGCCATCCGATAGATGTCGATGTCGATCTCTTTTTCCATTTTGAGCGCCTCTTCGATGTCGTAGTCCACGATGGTGTCATTGTGGACGGCGACCACGCGGCTCGAGCAGTCGTCTCTCAGAAGACGGGTGGCGTAGTTGCCCATGCGGGACGCCAGGACCCGGTCGTTGACCGTGGGCGAACCGCCGCGCTGGACGTGGCCGAGGATGGTGGCGCGGGACTCGATGCCCGTCTCCCGCTCGATCTGTCTGGCCATTTCCGTCGCATCGCCGCAGCCCTCCGCGAAGATGATGATGAAGTGCTGCTTGCCGGTGGAGATGGTCTTCTTCATGCGCTCGACGACGTCGATGTCGAAGTCGTACTCGAACTCGGGGATGAGGATGCTGGTGGCACCGACGGCAATGCCGGAGTAGAGGGCGATGTACCCCGCCTTCCGGCCCATGACCTCGATGACGGAGCACCGGCTGTGGGACTCGGTGGTGTCGCGGACCATATCGACCATGTGCATGACCGTGTTGACCGCCGTGTCGAACCCGATGGTGAGGTCCGTACAGGAGATATCGTTGTCGATGGTGCCGGGGATGCCGACGCAGTTGATGCCCTTGCGGGAAAGTGCCTGGGCGCCGCGGAAGGAACCGTCGCCGCCGATGACGACCACGCCTTCGATGCCGAGACGGCGGCACATGTCCGCTGCCTTCTCCTGTCCCCGGTCGGTCATGAACTCCATGCTCCGGGCCGTGCGCAGCACCGTACCGCCCCGCTGGACGATATTGGAAACGCTCCGCAGGTTCATTTCACAGACGTCGCCGGACATGAGGCCTTCATAGCCGTTATAGATGCCCACGACGCGCATGTCGTTCTCGACACCGGTACGGACGACGGCACGGATGGCCGCGTTCATGCCGGGCGAGTCGCCGCCGCTGGTCAGGACGCCAATGGTCTTCATATGGAAACCCTCCTAAGAGAATAAGCTTTTCTTTATATAGATTGTTTTTATTATAACAATACAGTTATTGTTCCACAACCGTCTGTCGTTGTCAAATATTAATTCCTGCGACCGGGTGCTCAGCGCCGGAACACGTTCTCCTCGCCGAGGATGCGTCCGAGCTCCTGAAGGAGGCCGTCGCTCAAGAGGATGGTGCCGAACCGCTGCTGCTTGACGTACCGCTCGGTCGAGCGGAAGTAGTAGTACACCTGGTTCGTGCCGCCGGCGAAGATGTCCATGAGGTTGTCCACCGCGGGGATGCGGGGGTCCTCTTCCCCGTCAAAGCGCAGGAACAGGCCGTTGACCTTGTGCTGCTTTACGGGCGATGCACCGGTGGGGGCCGGAGCCCTTGCCGGCTCCGTCTGCGCGGCGCCCTCTGCCGGGCACTCCTGCAGGGTCATGGCGATGATGCGCGGGCGCTCCTCGTCCTCGACCACCAGCCGGGCACGGACCAGCAGGACCGCGCCTTCCCGGAGCAGCGGGCTGTACTCGCTGTACGTCTTCGGGAACACGGTCAGCTCCATGCCGCCGGTGAGGTCCTCCGCGAGGACCGTGGCCATGGTCGTGTTGTTCCGGGTGAGCCGGACCTTGATGTCCGAGACCATGACGAGGACGTTGATCATATCGCCGTCTTTATAACGCGACGTGCCGTCCTCCGTGGCGGCCAGCAGTTCATAGAGCGGGGCGCAGCCGAGGGCTTCCGCCTGCGGCGCGTAGCGCTGCATGGGGTGGCCGGAGAGGTAGAGACCGGTGGTCTCCTTTTCGAAGGCCAGCAGGTCCAGCTTGTCGAACTCCGCGAGCTCCGGCACCACGACGCCCTCTTCCGAAGCGGCATCGGGGTCCATGACCTCGAAGAGGCCGAGCTGTCCCTCCACGTTCCGGCGCCGGTCGCTGTCGAGGCCGGAGAGCATCTCCGGCAGGACGGTGATCATCTGCCGGCGGTTGAGGTCCAGGCCGTCCAGGCCGCCGCACTTGATGAGACTCTCCACGGCCTTGCGGTTGAACGTCTTTCCGTGGATGCGCTTCAGGAAGGAGTAGAAGCTGGTGTAGGGACCGTTCTGCTCCCGCTCCGCGACGAGGTCCGCAATGAAGTTCTTGCCGAGACCCTTCACGGCCTGCAGGCCGAAGAGGATCTTTCCGTCCCGGATGGTGAATCGCCCTTCCGACGTGTTCACATGGGGCGGGACGATGGCAATGCCCAGTCTGCGGCATTCGGCGATGTACTCGTTCACCTTGTCCGTCCAGTCGAGCACGCTGGTGATCTGACACGCCAGGAACTCGGCCGGGTAGTGGCACTTGAGGTAGGCGGTCTGGTACGCCAGCGTGGCGTAGGCGGCCGCGTGCGATTTATTGAAGGCATAGGACGCGAAGGAGACCATCTCGTCGAAGATGGCGTTGGCAGCGTCGTCCGCAATGCCGTTCTGCCGGCACCCGTCGACGAAGTTCACCCGCTCCGCGTTCATGACGTCGTGTTTCTTTTTCGACATGGCCCGCCGGACGATGTCCGCGTGACCGTACGTGTAGCCCGCCAGCTTCCGGCAGACCTGCATGACCTGCTCCTGGTAGACGAGACAGCCGTAGGTGACATCGAGGATGTCCTTCAGCTCCGGCGTCACGTAGCTCACCTGGGACGGGTCGTGGCGGTTGCGGATATAGGTGGGGATGGAGTCCATGGGACCGGGCCGGTACAGAGACGTGATGGCAATGAGGTCCTCCAGCTTTTCCGGCTGGAAGCGGATCATGACCGACTTGAGGCCCGAGGACTCGAACTGGAAGACCCCTTCGGTCTCCCCTTTCCCGAGCATTCGGAACGTCTCCGGGTCGTCTTCCGGAATACCCTTCACCGTAAACGACGGGTCGCGCTCCTGTACGAGTTCCTCACAGTCTTTGATGACGGTCAGCGTGCGGAGCCCCAAGAAGTCCATCTTGAGCAGGCCCAGCTCCTCCAGTTCCGTCATGG
>CAJGDU010000106.1 GCA_904502175.1 Clostridiaceae bacterium | reverse complement strand
TTTCGAAGAAAGGAGTTCGGGCGATGCGCCGCTCCCGTCTGTTGGCTCCGTGGTCCCGTTGTGGATCTCGTACCCGTCGACGGAGACCGTGTCCGAGCGGAACCGAACGTCGGCCTGCACTCTGGTGCGGGTCTTTTCTTTCGCAAAGACGGTGCGCAGCGGCAGCAGGCCCAGGCCGCGGACCGTGGACGGCGTTTCCGCCTCCACCCCGTCCGGGTCAGCCAGCTCCTCGCCGAGCATCTGGAACCCGCCGCAGATGCCGAGGACCGGCACGTCCCGGGCCGCCAGTTTCTGCACGGCGGCTTCGAGGCCGGTCTGACGGAGCCACAGAAGGTCGGCCAGGGTGCTCTTTGTGCCCGGCAGGATGACGAGGTCCGGGGACCCCAGTTCGTCCGCGGACTCCACATAGCGCAGACCCAGCACCGGGTGGTTTTCCAGCGGCGCGAAGTCGGTGAAGTTTGAGATCTTGGGCAGGCGGAGGACTGCCACGTCCACGGGACGCAGGGCCGCCTTCTGTCCGAGGGACGGCGCCAGCGAGTCCTCTTCGTCGAGGTGGAGCCGCAGGTACGGGATGACCCCCAGGACCGTCACGCCGGTCAGTTCCTCCAGCTGGGAAAGGCCCGAGCCGAGGAGGGACACATCGCCCCGGAACTTGTTGATGAGCAGGCCTTTGACCCGCTCCCGTTCGGAGGGCTCCAGCAGGGCCACCGTGCCGTAGAGCTGGGCGAAGACGCCGCCGCGGTCGATGTCCCCCGCCAGCAGCACCGGCGCGTCCACGAGCGCCGCGAGGCCCATGTTCACGAAGTCGTCCTGTTTCAGGTTGATCTCCGCGGGGCTGCCCGCGCCCTCGATGACGATGATATCGTTTTCCGCGGCCAGCGACTCATAGGCCTCCAGGACCGCGGGGATGAGTTCTTTTTTATAGGCGTAATAGTCCTGCGCCGGCATGTGGGACAGGACCTCGCCGTTCACGATGACCTGGCTGCCGGTGTCCGTGCTGGGCTTGAGCAGGACCGGGTTCATGCGCACGTCGGGCTCTTTGCCGCAGGCGGCCGCCTGGACCACCTGGGCCCGACCCATTTCGAGGCCGTCCTTCGTGACGTAGCTGTTGAGGGCCATGTTCTGGCTCTTGAAGGGCGCTACTCGGTAGCCGTCCTCTGTGAAGATGCGGCAGAGCGCCGTGACCAGCAGGCTTTTGCCGGCCCCGGACATGGTGCCCTGGACCATAATGGGTCTTGCCTTGCCCATGCGGGCACCCCCTCTCTTACAGTTCCGCCCGCAGGGCGGCCAGCAGTTCGTCGTTTTCCTCCCGGGTCTTCACCGCGAAGCGGACCCAGTGCGTATCGAGGCCGTCAAAGTTCGCGCAGTCCCGCACCAGGATGCCGTGCGCCTTCAGACGTTCGGCAAGATCCGTGCGCTCCGAGCAGAGCAGCAGGAAGTTGCCGTCTCCGCGGCGGCACCAGCAGGGCAGGTCCAGAAGCGCCAGCCACAGCCGGAGCTTCTCCTGTGAGACGTACTGACGGACGGATTCTAAATAGTTGTTGTCCTGTAATGCGGCCACGCCCGCCGCCTGAGCCGGCGCCGAGACGGACCAGGGCGGTCCGAAGGACGCAAGGGCCCGCACCCGCTCCGTGTCGGAGCAGAGCAGGTACCCGAGCCGCAGGCCGGGGATGGCATAGGTCTTCGTCAGGGACTTCAGCACCAAGAGGTTTTCGAAGTTCGCGACGGCAAAGGGCAGGAACTGGTCGTAGCGCGCCTGCCGGTCCGGGTCCTCCTCGAGGTCCATGAAGTCGGCGAAGCAGGCATCCCACAGGACCAGGGTCCCGTTGGCCCGGCAGACCTTCAGAAGGACGGTCATCTCCTCCGGCGACAGGCTCCGCCCTGTAGGGTTGTTCGGAGAACAGAGGACCAGGAGGTCCAGGTCCGGGGTCAGCGCGCCGCTCAGGTCGGGTACGGCGAAGGACTGCCCGCACAGGGCGCCCTCCTCGTTGTAGGCGGGTTCCGCGAATACTTTTCGCACCTCGCACCCGGTCTCCCGCAGCGCTTTTTCGTACTCGGAAAACGTGGGCTCCACGACCAGCGCGGTCTTCGGCTGCAGGAACCGGACCGTCCGGTATAAAAGCTCTGACGCGCCGTTGCCGCAGAGGACCATGCCCGGGTCCAGCGTCTCTTTGGCGGCGATGCACGCCCGCAGCGCCCTGCAGTCCGGGTCCGGATAGCGTTCCGCCCCGTCCCCCTGTGCCAGGTCCAGAAGGGCATAGCGAACGCCCTCCGGCAGGCCGAAGGGGGCAATGTTCGCGGAAAAGTCCAGATACTCGCCCGTGTAGTCCCCGCCGTGGTCGAAGGGACGGGGCGCGTTCGCAGTTCTCATCAGATCAGGATCCAATCGTTGTAATAACAGACCAGGAAGCGGATGGCGAGGCCGAGGAACAGGCAGAGGAAGCTGCCCACCAGCATCATGCGGTTCGTCTTCCGGATGTCGGAAGTGCGGATGTCGCGGTCCGGGTCTCCGATGTATTCTTTTTCCACGGGCTCTCCGAAGTAGGAGATGGGCCCTGCCAGCCGGATGCCGAGGGAACCGGCGCAGGCGGCTTCCGTCTGACCGGCGTTGGGGCTCGCGTGTTTCCGGCGGTCGCGCTTCCAGATGCGGAAGGCGCCTTTCAGGCTGTTGCCGGTCAGGCCGGCGGACAGCATCCACAGAAAGGCCGAGAAGCGGCTGGGCAGCCAGTTGGCGGCATCGTCCAGCTTCGCGGCGGCACGGCCGAAGTGGAGATATTTTTCATTTTTGTAGCCCACCATGCTGTCCATGGTGTTGATGGCTTTATAGGTGAGGGCCAGCGGCGCGCCGCCCACCAGCATGCAGAGCAGCGGGGCAATGACGCCGTCGGAGAAGTTCTCCGCGACCGTCTCGACGGCAGCCCGGGCCACGCCGGCGGAGGACAGTTCCTCCGTGTCGCGGCCGACGATGCGGCTGACCTGTTTGCGGGCCTTCTCAAGGTCTCCCTCTTCCAGTGCCTTCTGTACCTTCGTGCTCTCCCCGCGCAGGTCCTTCATGGCAAGGCACTGCCAGCAGAGCAGGGCCTGGACGACCATGTAGAGTGCGGGGGTCACTTTGAAGCAGAGCCACATGAGCTCCGCGGAGAGGATGAGAACGATGACCGGCACCAGGACGGCAAGACAGAGCCCGGCGGCCCGTTCCCCCTTCTCCGTCTTGGGGAACCATTTCCGCAGGCGTTTTTCCATTGCGCTGACGGCCCGGCCGATGAGGCGGACCGGGTGGGGCATCCACTTGGGGTCGCCCAGAGCCAGGTCCAGGAGAAACCCGATGAGGATGGACATATAGGTCAGCATGTCACGCCACCTCCTGTCGTCGTGATGACCCCGCTGTTCGGGGTTTGCAGGTCTTTGTATCGAATGTTCAGCACGGCATAGCCGCCCGTCGGGAACTTCCACTCGTACCAGGGTTTCGCGGGCGATGCGTACCGCTCGAGGATGGCGCTGAGGACACCCCCGTGGGTGACGATGGCCGCGCGGGAGACCCCTTCGGTCTCGCAGGTCTCAACGATGGTCTCGAAGCCCACCGCGGCGTCTTCGAAGAACCGGTCCGGGAAGTCGCCGCCCGGGATGAGGGCCGTGCAGTTCGTGTCGAGCCAGGCTTGGTACGCGGGGTCGAACTCGAGGTCGCCCGCAAAGGCCCTCCCCTCAAAGTCGCCGAAGTCGATCTCCCGCAGCTCCTGGCTCACCAGCAGCGGCAGGGACGGGAAGTCGGCGAACAGCAGGTCGGCCGTCTCCACCGCCCGGCTGAGGGGCGAGGAGAAGACCAGGTCCGGCGGACAGCTCGGAAGGAAGGTCTTCACTTCCGACGCCTCCAGTTCCGCCCGGCCGCGTTCCGACAGCGGCGGGTCGGAGGCGCCGCAGTACCGGCCGGTCTCCGTATATTCGGTTTTCCCATGTCGGATGAGAATGAATTCCATAAGATGACTGCTCTTTTCTTATTTCAGCTGTTTTGCGATGCCGCAGAACACCCGGTAGACTTTGTCGGCGCGTTCGGCGAGCAGGATGGACAGCCGGCCGGCATCTTCCCGGGCCGCCCGTTCCACCGGGTCGACGGGCACGAGGCCGCCGCCCACTTCGGTCATGAGGACGAGGTCGTACATCGCCAACGCGTCCGCGAGTTCGTTCAGTTTTTCCGCGGAGAAGGGCTCCTCCGCGCGGTCGTTTTCAAAGCAGAGGGCTTCCGCGTGTTCAAAGACCCGCAGGTCCGCAAGGGACAGGCCCTGTTCGGCGGCGTACGCTTCCCCCGCCGCGTGTTTTCCGCTGTAGAGCGGGCCGAGAAACAATACCATGGTGCCCCTCCTCACAGAACGCCCGGCGCGAAGGCCGCGGCCACGAGCATCCAGACTTCACACCGGCAGAGGAACCAGCCGGCGAGGTCGCCGCTGATGCCGCCGAAGTGTTTTGCGGCGAGATACCGGTACCAGACGAACACGACGAGGGACACGCCGAAGACCAGCAGGCCCGCCGGGAAGGTGTGCAGAACGACGTCCGCGGCCAGGAACGCCAGCGCCAGCACCACGAGGAGCACCAGGAGGCCGGCTCTCACTTTCCTTTTGTCTGCCGACGCGGCGAAGGAGTGCGCGAGGCCGGTGTCGGAGGCCATGGGGAACGCGGTCACTGCCAGCGCCGAAAGCGCGCGGGACAGGACGAAGCCCAAAGCCACGACCAGCTGATACGCGATCGCTTTTTCCGCGAGGACGGAGGCCGCCGCGAACCAGAGCAGAAAGTACACCACCAGATGGATGATGGCGAATGCTCCGGTGTGGGGGTCTTTCAGGATGCGCCGCTTCTCCTCCGTGTCTCCGTGGCTCGCAAGGGCATCCCA
>CAJGDU010000105.1 GCA_904502175.1 Clostridiaceae bacterium | reverse complement strand
ACCTATCAGACCTCCGTCGAAGACATCTTTGTCGGCGGCGACGTCTACCACGGCCCGTCCTTCGTGGTCAACGCCATCGGCGAAGGCCATGAGGCGGCAGAGTCCCTGCACCGCTTCGTCCGCCCGACCTGCGGTTCCCTGACCCTGTCCCGTGAGCACAGACACTTCTTCGAGTTCGACAAGAACAACATCTCGGTCGACTCCTATGACAACTCCAAGAGACAGAAACCCGAACTGGTCACCGGCATCGATACGGCCAAGACCTTCGAGGAGTACAAACAGTGCTTCACCGAAGAGCAGGTCAAGATCGAGACGTCCCGCTGCCTGAGCTGCGGCGCTTCCGTCGTCGACCCGGTCGCCTGCATCGGCTGCGGCGTCTGCACCACCAAGTGCGCCTTCGACGCCATCCATCTCGAGAGAACGCATCCGAACGCCTCGCATCTGGTCCCGAGTGAACAGCGCATGGTCGAACTTGCCAAGTATCTGCCGAAGCGCGTCACGAAGATCGCCACCCGCGCGGTGAAAGACGCGGTCAAGAACGTTACCAATCGGTAATCCCTAAAACCCAACCAAAAACCCCGGAACCATCAGGTTCCGGGGTTTTTATTTCTATTGGATTCAGCACCAGGAGCCGCGGCCGAGGATGGCGACGGTGAAGGGGCCGACGTTGACCTTGCGGCCTTCGAGGGCGCCGACATTCATGATGGCGGTGCAGCCGTCCAGCTCCTCGGGGAGCCAGTAGTCGATCTCGTGCGGGTTGCGGTTCGCGATGACCACCAGCGCATCGCCCTTGCGGGACAGGACCGGGTGGGTCGTGTTCATGCGGGCGTAGCAGACACATCCGGAGGCGCCGGAGACGGGAATGAACTGTCCGTCTTTCAAAAGGGGACAGGTCTTCCGCAGGAACCCGAGCCAGGTGTACCAGGACGTGAGGTTGGTGTCGAGGTGGGTCCAGGGGAACCCTCTGCGGTTGAAGGGGTCCTTATAGCCCTGCATGCCGGCCTCGTCGCCGTAGTAGATGGAGGGCATGCCCGGCAGGGTGAACTGCAGGGCCGCGGCGATCTTCTCGAGCTTCACGCCCAGTTCGTACTGCGCGGTGGAGAGGTGGTGGGTGGACTGCCACTCCCGGTCTTTTCCGGTGCAGTCCTCGCCGGCCAGCTGCGTGATGATGCGGACCGTGTCGTGCGTGCCCAGCAGGTTCATGAGGATGTCGACGATGGGTTTCGGATAGTTCTCCGTAATGGTGAGGATCTTCTCTAGGAAGAAGGTGGCGTCTCCCTCGCCGACAAAGTCGATGATGGCGTTGGCGAAGGGATAGTTCATGACGCTGTCCAGCTCTTCGCCGAGCAGATACTGCCGGCGCTTGCTGTAGGCCACTTTGTTGGAGGCGTCTTCCCAGACTTCACCGAGGACGATGGCATCCTTCTTGGTGGCTTTCGCGCGGGCATGGATGGCGGCGATGAACTCGTCGGGCAATTCGTCTGCCACGTCCAGTCGCCAGCCGTCGGCGCCGAGTTTCAGCCATTTCTCGATGATGCCGCCCTCGCCGGTGATGTATTCCATATAGGAGGGCTCTGTCTCATTGACGTTCGGCAGGATGTCGAAGCCCCACCAGGAGTCATACTTGTCCGGCCACTCTTTGAAGCAGTACCAGTCATAGTACGGAGACTCTTTGGAGTTGTAGGCGCCGAGGGTGGGGTAGCGGCCTTTCTTGTTGAAGTAGACGCTGTCGTCGCCGGTGTGGCTGAAGACGCCGTCCAGAATGATCTTGATGCCAAGCTTGTGGGCCGCCGTGCAGAGCTCCCGGAAGTCCTCTTCCGTGCCGAGCAGCGGGTCGATCTTCGAGTAGTCGGCCGTGCTGTAGCGGTGGTTCGTGTGGGACTCGAAAATGGGGTTCAGGTAAATGACCGTAACGCCCAGGTTCCGGATGTAGGGGAGCTTTCTTTCAATGCCTTTCAAATCGCCCTTGAAATAGTCGTTGTTCCAGACCTTTCCGCTCTCGTCGGGCCGCCAGCGGGGCTCGTCGAACCAGTTCATGTAGTCCCGGTCCGAGGGCACGTTCTGCTTCGGGATGCGGGAGCTGAAGAAGCGGTCGGGGAAGATCTGGTACATGGTGGCACCCTTGAACATTTTGGGGGTGCGGAAGCCCTTCTCATAGATGGTGAGCTGCCAGAAGGCGGGGTCGATATGGATGTACCCCGTGGAGAAGGCGCCTTTGTAGACGCGTTCGATGGACCAGGGGGTGTTGTATTCGAAACAGTACCAGTAGAGTCCGGGCTTGTCGATAGAGAGGCGGACCTCCCACCAGCGGCAGCCGTTCTCGTACCGGTTCGTGCCGACCATCTCGTAAGCGGTCTCTTCTTCGGTCGAATCCTCCGTAACGAGCATACGGGCGCTGTAACAGACAGCACCCGATTCGAAGGGGAGCAGAAGGCGGACCGTAAAGGACTCTCCGCTCTCCAGCGCTCCGTATTTGCTCTTGTACTTGGGATCTCTCGAATTGTAAATCATTATTTTCTCATGGGTTTGCAGTGCCAGATGTCGCGGGCATAGTCTTCAATGGCGCGGTCGGCGGAGAAGAACCCGGCGCCTGCCACGTTCATGAGGGACATACGGTTCCAGCGGGACCGGTCCGCATAGGCTTCGACCATTTCCTGACGGACTTTGTGATAGTCCGCATAGTCCGCGAGGACCATGTACGGGTCGTGATGGACCATGTTGGAGGAGAGTTCCTGGAAGTCGTTTCCGTTCACTCCCCGGTTGATGAATTCGATGACTTCTTTGATGTCGTCATTGTTCATGAAGTACTGGCTCGGCTCGTAGCGGGGCTGCAGCGTGGCGACCTCTTCGGAGGACATGCCGAAGATGAAGATGTTGTCTTCTCCGACCTGCTCGAAGATCTCCACGTTGGCGCCGTCCATGGTGCCGAGGGTGACCGCGCCGTTGATCATGAGCTTCATGTTGCCGGTGCCGGACGCTTCCGTGCCGGCCAGGGAGATCTGCTCGGAGATGTCCGCGGCGGGCATGAGGTGCTCGGCCATGGAGACACAGTAGTCTTCGATATAGATGACCTTGATGCGGCCGGCGATGTCCGGGTCGTTGTTGATGACCTGGGACAGGTTGACGATGAGGCTGATGATCTTCTTCGCCATGTAGTAGCCGGAAGCGGCTTTGGCGCCGAAGATGTAGGTGCGCGGGGTGAACTCCATGCCGGGGTTCGCCTTCAGCATGAGGTAGTTATTGACGATCTCATAGATGTTCAGGTGCTGTCTCTTGTACTCATGGAGACGCTTGACCTGGACGTCGAACAGGGAGTCGGGGTCGATGACCAGACCCTGTTTCTCTTTGATGTAGGCGGCAAAGGCCTCTTTGTTGTGACGCTTGATCTCGCCGAACTTTGCGAGGACCTGCTCGTCGTTCGCGAAGTTGCGCAGCTTTGCCAGCTCGGAGGCGTCGTGGACGAAGCCGTCTCCGATGAGCTCGGTGATGTACGCGGTGAGCTCCGGGTTGGACTGGCAGAGCCAGCGCCGGTGAGCGATGCCGTTGGTGACGTTTTTGAACTTGGACGGCGTCAGCTGATAGAAGTCGGAGAAGACGGTCTGTTTCAGGATCTCCGAATGCAGCGCGGAAACGCCGTTGACGCTGTGGCAGGTGGCAACGCAGAGGTTGGCCATGCGGACGATGCCGTTCGAGATGATGGCCATGTCCTCCACGGCGCGGGCGTCATGGGTGACGTCCCAGACGAACTCCCGGTACCGTCGGTCGATCTCCTCGACGATCTGATAGATGCGGGGTAGGAGCAGGCGGAAGATGTCCGCGGGCCAGCACTCGAGGGCTTCCTTCATGACGGTGTGGTTCGTGTAAGCAAAGGTCTGGGTGACGATCTTCCAAGCGTCGTCCCAACCGTAACCGCACTCGTCCAGGCAGATACGCATGAGTTCCGGGATGCCGAGGGTGGGATGGGTGTCGTTGATGTGAATGGCCATCTTCTGCGGGATGCTGTCGATGGTCTTGTGATGTCTCAGATGCCGCTGGACGATGTCCTGCAGAGAGGCAGAGACCAGGAAGTACTGCTGGCGCAGACGAAGCATCTTTCCTTCCGGATGGTTGTCGGAGGGGTAGAGGACTTTGCAGATGGCTTCGGCCATGGCCTGTTTTTCAACCGCGCGGATGTAGTCGCCCTGGTTGAAGAGGCTCATGTCAAAGCCGGGGGCGTCCGCTTTCCAGAGGCGGAGGATGGACACACCTTTGCCGTCTTTGCCGGAAATGTACATGTCATAGGGGACGGCGATGACGGAGGTGGCATCGGTGACCTTGGAGGTGTAGTAACCGTCCTGCCAGACGTTTTCGATGCTGCCGCCGAACTCGACGTTGAAGGACTCGTCGGGCTTTGCGGTGAGCCATACATCGCCGCCGGGGAGCCAGAAGTCGGGCAGCTCAGTCTGCCAGCCGTCAATGATCTTCTGCTTGAAGATGCCGTACTCGTACAGGATGCCGTAGCCCTCGGAGGAGTAACCGCCGGTGGCGAGGCCGTCCAGATAGCAGGCGGCGAGACGGCCGAGGCCGCCGTTGCCGAGACCCGCGTCCGGTTCGCACTCATAGAGCCGGTCCAGCGTCAGACCGAAGTCTTTCAGCGCCGCTTCGGCCACTTCGGTGAGGTTCATGTTGTAGAGATTGTTCTTGAGCGAACGCCCCAGCAGGAATTCCATGCAGAGGTAGTAGACCGTTTTTGTGTCCTCCGAGCGGTGGAGCTCGTGGCGGAAGTCGTAGACCTCGTGGGCGAGCCGGTCCTTGCACATGATGGCAATGGCCTTGTAATACTGCTCATAGGTGGCTTCCTCGGGAGTGACACCGAAAATGTGGGTGAGTTTGGAGATCAGGTCTTCCTTGAACTCCGCGGTCGTCATTTTACGTTCCATGT
>CAJGDU010000104.1 GCA_904502175.1 Clostridiaceae bacterium | reverse complement strand
CTGTAGTCGGGGTTCCAGCGGTTCTTGAGCCAGATGTGCTCTGCGGGATCCTCGCGGAAGTCGTAGGTCTGCTCGGAGCCGTCTTTGCACTTCAGCTTCTGGCCGAGGCGGACAGCGCCGGCCGGGCAGTACTGGACGCAGCGGCCGCAGGCGACGCAGTTGTTCGGGTCGACCTTGGCACGGTATGCGGAGGCCTGCATGTTCGGGGTGTTGAACAGCATGGCGGTACGGAGCGCGTTACAGATCTTGACGTCGCAGTTGCAGATGGCGAAGATCTTGTCGGAGCCGTCGACGTTCGTGGTCTGATGGACGAAGCCGTTCTTTTCGGCCTGCTCCAGGATGCGGTAAACTTCTTCTTTGGTGATGTGGTGCGAACCGGAGGTCTTGGACTCGCAGCAGTAGTCTGCGAAGTCGCCCATGGAGATGCACCAGTGGTTCGGGTCATCGGTACAGCCGACGCCGCGCTCTGCGCGCTCGAGGCGGCAGGTGCAGGGGCCGACACCGAACTGGCCGTCATATTTCTCGATCCAGTGAGAGATGTGCTCGATGTCGAGGGACTTGTTCTCGGTCTCGATGGCTTTCTCGACGGGGATGACGTGCATGCCCGCGCCGGCGCCGCCTTCGGGGATCATCTGGGTCAGACCCATGGGGCCGAAACCGGCAAAGGGAAGGTAGGTGGACAGTTCGAACATCTCGGCAAACTCGGGATGATCTTCATACCACTCCGGATGCTCGTTCAGGATCTCGGCGCTGCCGGGAACATAGTTCTTGACCGAGTACTTTTTGACTTTCTGGGGGTTCTCCCAGTCCCACTCGATGACGCCGTAGTAGCCGAGCTCTTCGAGTTTGTAGTTCAGGTAGTCTTTGTCGAAACCGACTTTCGCCTGGATCTCTTCAAAGGTCTTCGGTTTCCGAAGTTCCATGGCGATCATGATCTTCGCGGCGTCTTCATCGACAACGGCTTCCAGGCCGTAGTAGTCCGGAGAACGGCCGTCGATCTTCTGGAACATACGGTCGGTCGGGATGTGGGCCGCCTTCAGAAGATTGGGTCTCGGATTGTCGGTACCATAGTTGCCGAACTGGTGGGCTTCATGGTCGCCGATCCGGCCGCCGAGGGCTTCCTTCGGCGTATAGGTGAATTTCTTGGTCTTCAGATTTGCCATTTTCGTTCTCCCTTCCCTTACAGTTCTTTTCCGTCGGCATAGGCCGCAAGGATCTTGCTGACCGGTTTCCGGTCTACCAGCATGAAGTTCGCGGGGCTGCCGACTTTCAGGAATTCGATCTTGTCATAGCCGAATCCGGTCATCTCGCGGACACTCTTCTCGATGGGCTTGCCGGCCTTTTCGTCGGCAATGATCTTCTCGAGCTGTTTCTCGTACTTCGCCATGTCCATGGGAGCGTCGATGCCGGGGACAAGATAGGCTTTCCAGCCCTGGGCGAGCGTGTAGTCGCCCTCTTTGTAGTCGATGATCTTGTCCATGGAAGCTTCCTGATCCATGATGGTGTTCTCACCGTGGGCGATGAACGTGACCACGCCATCTTCAAAGACAACGTCGGCCCAGAAGGGGAACCAGCCGCTGCCGTCGACGACAAGAACGTTTTTGAGCATTGTTTTCATAATTAACCTCCCTAACCCAAAGCGTGTGTTTGGTCTGGTCTGACCAGAAGGTTACACACGTTTTTCATTAACATAAATATTATATATCATAATGTTACAGTTACCTTGGACTAACCAGAAATTCGTGGAATGTCACAATTCTTTCACGGTGTGCCGTGGCAAGTTGCACAAAGAAAAACGCCGGCCGCAGGACACTGCCCGGGCAGGCGTTTTCAGAAATGTTTCTTTTACAGTGCTTTGACCAGTTCCAGCAGGACTTCGGACAGGGCTTTTTCCGCGAGGTCGTTCAGGGCCCGGTAGGAGTCTGAAGCGGAGTCGTCCGCGTCATCGGAGATCTTCCGGATGGCGAGGAACGGCGTTTCCAGGCGGTCGCAGACGCTTGCCTCCGCGGCGGTCTCCATGTCGAAGGCCTCGATATCGAACTCATTCTTGTAAGCTTCTTTCTTCACCGGGTCGGCGAGGAAGAAGTCACCGGTGCCGAGGCGGGCCGGCAGGAGGCCGTCGATGGTCTTCACGGCCGCCAGCAGTTCCTCAGAAGCCGTGCGGACACGGGGTTCGCCGGGCTTCTCCCCGGGCTGGAAGTCGAAAATGGTCAGGTCGAAGTCGCACTCCACATAGCTGGTGCCGAACACGACATCGCCTTTGCGGAAGTGCTGGATGGCGCCGGACAGGCCGGCGGTCAGGATGGCGTCCACCTGATGGTCCATGATGAGGTAGGTGGCGGCAAAGGCCGCGTTCACCTTGCCGATGCCGCTCTCCACGGCGATGATCTCCGCGTTTTCCGTCTCATAGCGGATGGTGTTCAGCGGCCGTTTGGACAGCATGGCGCCGCCGTCCGCGAGCGCGATCTCCGTGAAGGGCTTGAATTCCATTTCATCTGCAAAAATAAAACCGATTTTCCGTTTCATCCTGGTCTCTCCTGTTCTCTGATACTTGGTTCTTTTTCCCTATTATACACTTTCATTCAAAGGGTGGCTATGCTATACTGAAAAACGGATCAGGAAACGAAAATCCAACACACGAACAGGAGTGCCAATTATGGAAAAAGAAACTGTCATCATCCACGTTGCCGGCAGCGAATACAGCATCCTTACGGAGGAAGAACCCTCTTACGTGGAAGCCCTTGCCGACACCCTCGATAAAGACATCACCGCCATTGTCCAGGCCAATCGCCGCCTGTCCATGACCCAGGCCGCCATCCTTGTGGCGCTGGACTATGCCGACAAGGCCGCGAAGGAGTCCGAGGCCGCGGACAACCTGCGCGGACAGATCAAAGAATATCTGGAAGACTCCGCCCGTTACAAAATGGAGGCCGAAGTGGCCAGACGGGATGTGGAGCGTCTGCAGAAAGAACTGAAGAACGCGAAGACCAAACCGTTTTGAAGGACACTCTTCGACAGGAGATAACTCAATATGGACCGAACGCCTGAGATCCTTGCCCCCGCGGGGAGCATGGACGCTTTGCGGGCAGCGGTTGAATGTGGTGCCGACGCCGTCTATCTGGGCGCCGGCCACTTCAATGCCCGGAGAAACGCCAGGAACTTCTCGGAAGAAGACCTGGCGCAAGCAATCGAATACTGCCACGTCCGGGGCGTCAGCGTCCATCTGACCCTGAACACACTGGTCACCGACGACGAGCTTCCGGCGGCGATAGACCTCATGGAGACCGCCTGCCGGCTGGGGGTGGATGCCCTCATCGTCCAGGACCTCGGCATTGCCGCTCTGGCGCGCGCCTGCGCGCCGGACATGGAGCTCCACGCCTCCACCCAGATGGCGGTCATGACCCCGGAAGGGTTCCGGGAACTGGCGGCCCTCGGGTTCCGACGGGCCGTCCTCCCCAGAGAGCTTTCCTATGACGAGATCCTCGCCATCCGTAAGGCAACGGCGGACACCGGTCTGGAACTGGAGATGTTCATCCACGGAGCCCTCTGCATGTGCGTGTCCGGCCAGTGCTACCTCAGCGCCACCATGGGCGGCCGTTCCGGCAACCGGGGCCTCTGTGCCCAGCCCTGCCGCCTCCGATTCGCGGCAGAGGGCGGCCGCCGGTCCGACCATGCCCTGTCTCTCAAAGACCTGTCCGCCGTAGAGGCCATCCCGGAACTCTTTGAAGCCGGTGTCACCTCGTTCAAAATCGAGGGCCGCATGAAACGGCCCGAATATGTGGCCGCCGCCGTCACTGCCTGCCGCAACGCGGCGGACGGCATTGAAGACCCCGCCATGCTCGAAAACCTGGACGCGGTCTTCTCCCGCTCCGGCCACACGGACGGCTACCTGAAAGGCCGCCTCGGCCACGACATGTTCGGCACCCGGCAGAAGGACGACGTCCTCGCAGCCGGGCCCATCCTGAAAGACCTCGAACAGCTGTACGTGCGGCCGACCCGCGCGGTCCCGGTCGCCTTTTCATTCACCGCGGAAACCGGGAAACCGCTGACGCTGACGGCCACCCGTCCGGACCCCCACGGAGGACCGGCCCTGTCCGTGACCGCGGACACCGGCGGCAGTTATGAGGCCCAGCCCGCGGAACACGCGGGCGCCACGGCCGAAAAGGTCGCCGCCCAGCTTGGCAAGACCGGCGGCACCGGGTACTCCGTGCACGAAGAGGACATGGCCCTCCGTCTGGACGAAAGCCTGTATCTCCCCGCCTCTGTGCTCAATCAGCTGCGGCGGGACGCCCTGGACGCCCTGACCGAAGCGGTCGTCGAGCAGTACCGGGTGCCGTTCGACCGAGGCGCGGCCGACGCGCTTCTGAACGAGACCGCAAAAGAGAACGACTCGACCGGGACCGTGGTCCGCATCGCTTCTTCCGGCCAGTTGCCCGCTGACATATACCGGCGGGAGATGAAGAGCATCGCCTGGCTGCTGCCCCTCGACACGCCGCCGTCCGTTCTGAAAGAACTGCGCTCCGGCAACGAGCGGTTCGGCGTCGACCTCCCCCGCGGCCTCTATCAGAGCAAAGACCGCGTGCTGGAACAGCTGCACACCGCAAAGCAAAGCGGCGCGCAGTTCGCTTATGCCGGCACCCTGGACGGCATCGCCCTCGCGAAGGCGGCCGGCCTTCCGGTCCTCGGCGGTTTTCCGCTGAACCTCTTCAACAGCGTCGCCCGCCGGGAATATGAAGCGCTCGGCGTTGAGCAAGCGGTCCTGTCCCAGGAACTGAAGCTGACCCAGGCGGCCGACATAAGCGGTTGCAACGGTCTCCTGGTCTACGGGCGCTCGCCTCTCATGCTCACCCGGAACTGTCCCGACGGCATTGCCCCGGACGCCTTCCGGGACCCGGCACGGCCGCCGGAACTGACGGATCGGAAGGGCATCCGCTTCCCCGT
>CAJGDU010000103.1 GCA_904502175.1 Clostridiaceae bacterium | reverse complement strand
CGGGATAGCCGAGGAGTTTCCCCTCGTCGTAGAGTTCCTGATTCAGGCCGTCCACGAGACGGGACTCGAACTCCACCAGGCGGAGGAGTTTATAGAGATACCAGCGGTCGATCTTCGTGATCTCAAAGATCTCATCCACGGTCACGCCCGTCTTCAGCGCTTCGAAGACCGTGAACATGCGGAAGTCGTCCACCCTGGCAAGTCGCTCCCGGATAGGCGTGTCGTCCTTCGCGTTGCGGTTCAGCGTGTTCAGGGAGATCTCCGCGCCGCGGACCGCCTTCAGGACTGCCGCCTCGAAGCTGGTGGCGATGGACATGACTTCGCCGGTGGCCTTCATCTGGGTCCCCAGTTTGCGTTCGGCGTTCGGGAACTTGTCGAAGGGCCACTTCGGGAACTTGACGACGATGTAGTCGAGGGCAGGCTCGAAACAGGCACAGGTCTCCCCCGTGATGTCGTTGGTGATTTCGTCGAGGTTGTAGCCGAGGGCGATCTTCGTCGTGATCTTCGCGATGGGATAGCCGGTGGCCTTGGAGGCCAGCGCCGAGCTTCTGGAAACGCGGGGGTTCACCTCGATGACCGCGTACTCGAAGGTGTCCGGGTTCAGGGCGAACTGGCAGTTGCAGCCGCCGACGATGTCGAGGGCGGTGATGATGTTGAGGGACGCGGACCGGAGCATCTGGTACTCCTTGTCCGAGAGGGTCTGGGCCGGGGCCACGACGATGGAGTCGCCGGTGTGGACGCCGACCGGGTCGAAGTTCTCCATGGAGCAGACGGCAATGACGTTGCCGGCATAGTCCCGCATGGTCTCGAACTCGATCTCCTTCCAGCCGGAGACGCACTTCTCCACCAGGATCTGATGGATGGGAGACGCTTCCAGACCGGTATAGGCATAGAGCTTCAGCTCTTCTTCATTCTGGGCGATACCGCCGCCGGCGCCGCCGAGCGTGAAGGCGGGCCGCACGATGACCGGATAGCCGATCTTCTTCGCGACCTCCAGGGCGGTGAGCATGTCCTCCGCGATGTCAGACGGGATGACCGGCTCGCCGATGGATTCGAGGGTCTCCTTGAAGAGTTCCCGGTCCTCCGCCTTGTCGATGGCTTCGACGTTGGTGCCGATGAGCTTCACGCCGTGCTCGGTCAGGAAGTTTTCCTTCTCGAGCTGCATGGAGATGGTCAGGCCGGTCTGGCCGCCGAGGCCTGCCAGCAGACTGTCCGGCTGCTCTTTTTCGATGATGCGCTTGACGGTCTCCGCCGTCAGGGGCTCCAGGTAGATCTCGTCCGCAAGCGCCTGATCGGTCATGATGGTGGCCGGGTTCGAGTTGACCAGGACCACGTTGACCCCCGCCTCTTTCAGGACGCGGCAGGCCTGGGCGCCGGCATAGTCGAACTCCGCCGCCTGCCCGATGACGATGGGGCCGGAGCCGATGACGAGGACCTTTTTGATGTCTTTATTCAGCGGCATTCGGCTCACCTCCCTTTGCGGTACGGATGTTCTCGAGGAAACGGTCGAAGAGGAACGCCGTGTCGTGGGGGCCGGAACTGGCCTCCGGGTGGAACTGGACCGTGAAGGCGTTGTACTCGGGGTAGTCGATGCCCTCACAGGTCTTGTCATTCGCGTTGATATAGCGCTCCACACCCTCCTGCACCGTGTCGGAGACCACCGCGTAGCCATGGTTCTGACTGGTGATGAAGGTCCGGGTGCCGAGGACGTCCCGGCAGGGCTGGTTGACGCCCCGGTGACCGTATTTCAGTTTCATGGTCTTTGCCCCGGTGGCAAGCGCCGTCAGCTGATGGCCGAGGCAGATGCCGAAGATGGGGCGGACGCCCAGGAGTTTTTTGATCTGGGTGATCTGATAGTCGGCGGCCGCCGGGTCGCCGGGGCCGTTGGACAGCATGATGCCGTCCGGGTCTTCCGCCAGGACCGCTTCCGCGGAGGAGGTGGCGGGCAGGACCGTGACATTGCAGCCCCGCTTCTGAAGCTCCCGGATGATATTCTGCTTGGCGCCGTAGTCGATGAGGGCCACTTCAATGGCGCCCTCTTCCCCGACGCTGCCTTCTGCAGCCGGGTAGGTCTTCTTCTGACGGGTCGTGACGGAGGGCACGGCGTCCGTCACCATATAAGAGGAGACCTCCGAGAGGTTCCGGGGGACTTCGTCGCACAGAATGGCGTTCATGACCCCGTGTTCCCGGATGGTCTTCGTGATCTCTCTGGTATCGATTCCGTAAATGCCGGGAACACCCTGTTCCTTGAGGAAAGTATCCAGGGTGTACTGGCAACGGAAATTGGATGGCTGTTCGCACCATTCACGGACGACGTAGCCTCTGACAAAGCACTTGCCCTCGAAGTCGTCTTCGATGATGCCGTAGTTCCCGATGAGCGGGTAAGTCTGCAGCACGATCTGTCCGTAATAGCTGGGGTCGGTGAGGGTCTCGATGTAGCCGTTCATACCGGTCGTAAAGACCAGTTCGCCGACGGCTTCCACATCGGCTCCGAAGGCATAGCCCTCATACACGGTCCCGTCCGACAGGACCAGGTAGCGTTTTTTCATGGTGCGGGAACCCGGCGCTTTGCTCCGGGCCTCTTCCCGTGTTAGGAATTGTGACATGTTCAGTCGATCTCCCCGATGGTCGCGGCCATGACGGCCTTGATGGTATGCATACGGTTCTCCGCTTCCTGGAATACGATGGAGGCTTCGCTCTCAAACACTTCGTTGGAGACTTCCATGCTGTCCCGGGAGAAGCGTTCGCCCATTTCCCGGCCGATGGTGGTCTTCCAGTCATGGAACGCCGGCAGGCAGTGCATGAAGACCGCGCCTTCCGCCGCGTTGTCCATGATCTTCTTCGTGACGGCGTAGTCCTGCAGGTCGTGGATGCGCTCCGCCCAGACTTCGACGGGCTCGCCCATGGAGACCCAGACGTCCGTGTAAATGACGTCGGCGCCTCTGGTGGCTTCCATGGGGTCGGTGATGAACTTCACCGAACCGCCGGTCTCTTTGCAGATGTCCTCACAGGTCTTCACCAGTTCCTCCGCCGGGAAGTACCGCTGCGCCGGCGCGCAGGCCACGAAGTTCAGGCCCATTTTGGCACAGCCCACCATGAGCGAATTGCCCATGTTGTAGCGGGCATCGCCCATGTAGACGAAGTTGATGCCTTTGAGACGGCCGAAGTGTTCCCGGATGGTCAGGAAGTCCGCGAGGATCTGGGTCGGATGATACTCGTTGGTCAGGCCATTCCAGACAGGGACGTCGGAGTACTTCGCGAGTTCCTCCACGATGTCCTGGCCGTAGCCGCGGTACTCGATGCCCTCGAACATGCCGGACAGGACCCGGGCCGTGTCGGCGATGCTCTCCTTCTTCCCGATCTGAGAGTCGGTCGGGTTCAGGTAGGTGCACCCCATGCC
This sequence comes from Clostridiaceae bacterium, assembly GCA_904502175.1. Lineage (GTDB taxonomy): Bacteria > Bacillota > Clostridia > Oscillospirales > Acutalibacteraceae > RUG420. The sequence continues at coordinate 1,565 of CAJGDU010000103.1, read as the reverse complement.
GAGGTCGTGGGCCGCCACTTCAAAGCTGCAGCGGGTCCGGGTGCTGGTCTTTTCGAAGATGAGGGCAATGTTTTTGCCCTCGCAGTACCGGTGCGGGATGCCGGCCTTTTTCTTGGCCTTGAGGTCGGCCGCGAGGTCGAGCAGATAGCCGATCTCCTCCGGCGTGAAATCGAGCAGTTTCAGAAAGTCTCTTCCCTTAAGATCCATGAGAATTCTCCTCTATTACTACAATCATTATTATGCAGAAAATGATACACGTTTCCCGCATAAAATTCAATAGCGGAGCCATCCCGGAAGCAAAAGAAAAGAGCAGAGGCACTTCTCCCTCGGCGGGAAAAGAACACCTTTGCTCTAACGCGTTGTATTTTATCATAATTCCTGCTCCAGTTCAAGCAGCAGGGAGCGGTCTTCCTCGGTCAGTTTTCCGTCGGCGATGTACTGCTCCAAGAGGTCCGGTCTGCGGTCCCTTGTCATCCGCAAGGACTCCTTCCGCCGCCAGCGGCGGACTGCCTCGTGGTTGCCGGAGAGGAGCACCTCGGGGACCGTCTCTCCCTCATACTCCCGGGGCTGGGTGTACTGGGGATATTCGAGCAGTCCGTCCTCGAAGGACTCCTCCTCCGTGCTGGTCTGCCGCAGCACGCCGGGCAGCAGCCGGACGACGGAGTCGACGACGGTCATGGCGGGCAGTTCGCCGCCGGTCAGGATGTAGTCCCCCACGGAGACCTCCTCGTCGACGTGGTTCAGGACACGGGCGTCCATACCCTCATAGTGGCCGCAGAGCAGGACCAGGTGGTCGAGCGCTGCAAAGCGGCGGGCCGTCTGCTGGTCATAGGGCCGGCCGGCGGGCGTGAGGGCGACGACATGCGCATCGCCCAGGGTCTTCAGGGCGTCCAGCACCGGCTGACAGCGCAGGACCATGCCCGCTCCCCCGCCGAAGGGAGAGTCGTCGATGTGCCGGAAACTGCCGTGGGCATACGCTTTGAGGTCCACGACCTCGATGTCCGCGGCGCCCTGCTCCAGGGCACGGGCAGTGACCGGAGTTTTGAGAAAACTCTCAAAGCTCTCCGGGAAAATGGTCAGGATCGTGATGCGCATGCGGAAGTCCCCCTTTGCTGTCCCCAGTATACCACAGAAAAAGAGCCTGCCGGAAGGCAGACTCTTTGTGGTTTTCTTACAGAACGTCTTCGGCGTCCGGCAGCTTGCGGGCGCGTTCGAACATGCCGTCAAAGATGGCGAAGAACTCCCATTTGTTCCGGCTCATACCGTTCCACATGATGTGGTCGCCGTTGCGGACGGGCATGTTGTACCAGATGCCGGGCTTGAACTCGGTGGCGGGACCGGCCTCGATGGCGGGCTGGTTCAGCGGGGCGCTCTGGCCCACGACCGGGACATAGCCGTCGTTCGGGTACCACTCCGGGCCGTACTCATAACCGGTCTCCCGGACCGGCTGCTTCTTGCCGATGATGTTGCCGGTGAAGTGCGTGATGGGGTTCATGGTGTTGGACCGGTAAGTACCGTCCTTCACCGGATGGCCGTTGTTGGCGCGCTCGGCGAAGTAGTAGATG
>CAJGDU010000102.1 GCA_904502175.1 Clostridiaceae bacterium | reverse complement strand
ATGGACGTCTCCGAGTTCGATACCCTTGAGGAGTACAAAGCTTCCCTGAAGGAAGACCTTGCCAAGACCAAAGAGCAGGCTTCCGAGCAGGAAGTGGACTCCCAGATCTTCGAGAAACTGGCCGGCCTGGTCAAGGCGGACATCCCGGAGGTCATGTTCGAAAACGAAGTCAACAACGCCATCCAGGACTTCGGCTATCAGATCCAGTCCCAGGGTCTGGACCTGCAGACTTATCTCGCATACACCGGCATGACGGAAGAGGCTCTGAGAGACAGCTTCCGTGAGCGTGCCGAGAACCAGGTCAGAGTCCGTCTCGCCCTTGAGAAGATCGCCGAACTCGAGAAGTTCGAGGTCACGCAGGAAGACATCGACGCCCAGTATCAGAAGCTGGCTGACTCGTATGAAATGGACCTGGAGACGGTCAAGAGCATTCTTCCCGAGGAAGACATCACCAAAGACCTCTCCACCACCAAAGCGCTCGACATCGTGAAGGAAAACGCGACCATCAAGGAAGTTGACGCGGCGGAGCTCATCGCCGAAGACGTCGCCGAGAAGGTCGAAAAAGCCGAAAAGGCCGCCGAGGAGAAGAAGACGACCAAGAAGGCTCCCGCGAAGAAGAGCACCGCTGCCAAGAAGCCGGCTGCCAAGAAGACAGCGGCCAAGAAGGCAGACGACAAAGCGGACGACGCCGAGAAGAAGGCGCCGGCCAAGAAGACCACCACTGCCAAGAAGACGACGGCTGCCAAGAAGACCACGACAGCCAAGAAGGCGCCCGCCAAGAAGACCACCACCAAAAAGGCGGACAAGGCAGAGGACTAAAACTTTTTGAAATCAATTGACTGTACTCTTTGAATAAAAATTCAAGATTTCAAGAACTGGACAGGCGGCGGGGGAGACCTCGTCGCCTTCTGCAACCAAGGAGGTAGCAACATGCCTTTAGTACCTTATGTCATCGAGCAGACCAGCCGCGGCGAACGCCAGTACGACATCTTCTCGAGACTTCTGGACGACCGCATCATCGTCCTCTCCGATGAAGTCAACGACGCCACCGCGAGCCTTGTGGTCGCGCAGCTTCTGTTCCTTGAAGGACAGGACTCCGAAAAGGACATCAGCCTTTACATCAACAGCCCCGGCGGCTCTGTCACAGCCGGCATGGCCATTTACGATACCATGCAGTATATCAAGTGCGATGTATCCACCATCTGCATGGGACTCGGCGCCAGCATGGGCGCGTTCCTGCTCGCCGCGGGAGCCAAGGGCAAACGCTATGCCCTGCCCAACGCCGAGATCATGATCCACCAGCCCTCCGGCGGCGCCAGAGGACAGGCCACCGAGATCCAGATCGTCGCGGAGAACATCCTGCGCACGAGAGAACGCCTCAACCGCATCCTTGCGGAGAACACCGGCAAGCCCATCGAAGTCATCGCCCAGGATACGGAGCGCGACAACTTCATGACCGCCGAGGAGGCGCTGGAATACGGCATCATCGACAAAGTCCTCGACAAGAGAGACTGACCTGACGGAGGAAAAGTACCTTGGCTAGAAACGACCAGATGAAGCTCCGCTGCAGTTTCTGCGGAAAGACCCAGGACCAGGTGGACAAGCTCATCTCCGGTATGAACGACATCTACATCTGCGACGAGTGCGTAGAGCTCTGTGCGGAACTCGTCAACGATGACCTGGAACTCAAGGCCGCCCAGAAGCGCCAGAGAGCTCAGAAAAACGCGAAACCGCTGCCCAAGCCCCAGGAGATCAAAGCCACCCTGGACGAATATGTCATCGGCCAGGACCGGGCAAAGGTCACCCTGTCGGTCGCGGTCTACAACCACTACAAACGCATCTTCTACGGCGAGCAGACCGACGTGGAGCTCCAGAAGAGCAACGTCCTGCTGCTGGGTCCCACCGGCGTCGGCAAAACGATGCTGGCCCAGACCCTGGCCCGGACCCTCGATGTCCCCTTTGCCGTGGCCGACGCCACGACCCTGACCGAGGCCGGCTATGTCGGTGAGGACGTGGAGAATATCCTTCTCCGCCTCATCCAGGCCGCCGACTTCGACGTGGAGCGGGCCGAGACCGGCATCATCTACATCGACGAGATCGACAAGATCGCCCGGAAGAGCGAGAACCCCTCCATTACCCGGGACGTCTCCGGCGAAGGGGTCCAGCAGGCCCTGCTGAAGATCCTGGAAGGGACCGTGTCCAACGTCCCGCCGCAGGGCGGCCGGAAACACCCCCAGCAGGAGTTCATCCAGGTCGACACCTCGAACATCCTCTTCATCTGCGGCGGCGCCTTCGACGGCATCGAAAAGATCGTCGAGAAGCGCTCCGGCAACGGCAGCCTCGGCTTTGGCGCCGAGATCAAGGCGAGCAAAGAGATGGAGCTGTCCGAAGCCATGGCGAACGTCATCCCCCAGGATCTGGTCAAATACGGCCTCATCCCCGAGCTGGTCGGCCGTATCCCGGTCCTCACCACGCTGGATGACCTCGACGAAGACGCCCTGGTGCGCATCCTGAAGGAGCCGAAAAACTCCCTGCTCAAGCAGTATCAGGAGCTGTTCCGCATGGACAATGTGGAACTGGAGATGAATGACGAAGCCCTCCGGGCCATTGCCCGTGAGACCCTGGAGAAAAAGACCGGGGCCCGAGGCCTTCGCGGAGTGATGGAGAGAGTCCTGCAGCCGCTCATGTACGAGAGTCCTTCCGACTATCAGATCGAGAAGATCAGCATCACGGAAGAGGCTGTCCTCGGAGAGGCCGAACCGCTGCTGGTCCGCAACGAGACCAGGGAACAGCCGGCACCCCTGCTGGTGTCTCCCTCTGCAGCTCCGCAGAAACGCAACCGGCGTGGAAACGTCAGTTGAGGAACTACCCGCGGAACTGCTCGCAAAGAACAGTTCCGCTTTTTTTGACTATCAACACAACAGGTGGTGAAACACTTTATGGATAACAACATCTATGCCATCCCGGTCGTCGCCCTGCGCGGCCTGGTCGTGTTCCCGGAAATGGTGCTCCATTTCGACATCGCCCGGCAGAAGTCCATCCACGCCATCCAGGCGGCCATGGACTACGGTCAGGAGGTCTTCCTTCTGACGCAGAAGAGCCCGGAGGTGGAGAACCCCGAGTTCGGCCAGCTGTACAAGGTCGGCGTCGTCGCCCATATCCGGCAGGTCATTTCCGTGCCGGACTCCGACAACATCCGCGTCATCGTGGAAGGCGGGGAGCGGGCGAAGCTGGAGCACGGCTACGATGGATCGTTCCTCTATGCGGACGTCAAAAAGCTTCCGCAGAAGGGGTATGCCGCGAAGGACGAAGAGTACGCTCTGGCCCTCATGCGGCGGGTCCGCGACTACTTCAACGAGTACGCGGACTACTCTCCGAAAGTGGCCCCCGATGTCATGCTCCGGGTCGTCAACGACGACAGCCCCGGCGGCATCGCGGACTACATCGCCTCTGTCATCAAACTGGACTACACGGAAAAGCAGCAGATCCTCGAGACGCAGCACCCGCTGCGCCGTCTGGAACTGGTCTGCGAGTACCTGGCCCGTGAGATCGACATGCTGAAACTGGAGACCGAGATCTCCCGGAAAGTCGAGAAGAACGTGGACGACAACCAGCGGGAATACTACCTGCGGGAACAGATGCGTGTCCTCTCGGAGGAACTTGACGGGGGAGACGGCGTCGACGAGATCGACGAGTACCGGAAAAAGATCCAGGCCATCCAGAACATGGAAGACAAACACCGTGAAAAGCTTCTGAAAGAGCTCAGCCGTCTGCAGAAGATGGGCGGCAGCAACTCCTCCGAGGCCACGGTCATCCGCAACTACCTGGACGTCGTCCTCGACCTCCCGTGGGACACCGCCTCCGAGGACAACCTCGACATCGAGCGGGCCCGCAAGGTCCTCGAGCGGGACCACTACGGTCTCGAAGACGTCAAGGACCGGGTCATCGAACTGCTGGCGGTCCGCAAACTGGCTCCGGACATCTCCGGGCAGATCATCTGCCTCGCCGGCCCTCCCGGTGTGGGAAAAACGTCCATCGCCATCTCTCTGGCTGAAGCCCTCGGCCGGAAGTATGAGCGCATCTCGCTCGGCGGCGTACGGGACGAAGCGGAGATCCGCGGCCACCGGAAGACCTATATCGGTGCCATGCCCGGCCGCGTCATGGCGGCCATGACCGACGCCGGCACCAACAACCCGCTCATCCTCTTCGACGAGATCGATAAGATGGGCGCCGACGTCAGAGGCGACCCCGCTTCCGCCATGCTGGAAGTGCTGGACGCCGAGCAGAACAAGGCCTTTGTCGACCACTTCGTGGAAGTGCCCTTCGACCTGTCCAAAGTCCTGTTCCTGACGACGGCCAACAACAAGAGCAACATTCCGGCCCCCCTCCTCGACCGCATGGAGGTCATTGACCTCTACAGCTACACTGCGGAGGAGAAGTTCCACATCGCGAAGAAACACCTCGTCCCGAAAGCGCTGAAGCGCCACGGCATCACCCGTGCCCAGCTGAAGATCACCGACGCGGCTCTTCGCCACATCATCTCCGACTACACGAGAGAGGCCGGTGTCCGTATCCTCGAGCGGAAGATCCACGAGATCTGCCGCAAGACCGCTCTGGAAATCGTCAAAGACCCCGACTTCAAAGTTTCGGTCAAGGTGGGCGATCTGCAGGAGTTCCTCGGCGTGCCCCACTTCAAGGACAGCAAAGAGCTGGCCGATGAGGTCGGTGTCACCAACGGTCTCGCCTGGACCTCGGTCGGCGGCGAGATGCTGAAGGTGGAGGCTGCCGTCATGGACGGCGGCGGAAAGCTGGAACTGACCGGTTCCCTCGGCGACGTCATGAAGGAGTCCGCCAGAGCCGCGGTCAGCTACATCCGCACCAACGCTGATAAACTGAAGATCGACGAAGAGTTCTACAAGAACAAGGACATCCATATCCACGTGCCGGAAGGCGCGGTCCCGAAGGACGGCCCCTCCGCCGGCGTCACCATCGCCACGAGCCTTT
>CAJGDU010000101.1 GCA_904502175.1 Clostridiaceae bacterium | reverse complement strand
TGCTTGGCGGTGCGCTCGCGGCAGCCGGTGGCGAGGACGAGGGCTTTGGCCTCAATGGCGGAGACGCCGTCCCGGTCGACGACGGTGGCGGTCACGCCGTTTTCGGTTTTCTTGAGGTCCGTGACGAAGGTCTGCGGGAGGGCGGCGATGTGCCGCTCGTGGAACTCGTCCAGGAAGCGCTCGGCGTACTCCGGTCCGGAGAGCTTCTCCTTGAACCGGACGAGGCCGAAGCCGTCGTGGATGCACTGTTTCAGGATGCCGCCGAGGCGCTGCTCCCGTTCAATGAGGAGGACGTCCGCGCCGGCGTCGTGGGCGGCAATGGCCGCCGCGAGCCCCGCGGGGCCGCCGCCGATGACCAGCACGTCCGTGTAACGTTTCTCAGTCATGGCTGCCACCTCCTTTGGAGGACCCGTAGAGCAGGACGGACTCGGCGGAGGACTTGCGGACCTCGTCGAGGGGGATGCCCTCGTGCTCCGCAATGATCTGCGCCACCAGCGGCGAGCAGAAGCCGCCCTGGCAGCGGCCCATGCCGGGCCGGACCCGCTTCTTCACGGCGTCGATGGTCGGCGGACAGCCGGGGCTGTTCAACGCGTCGAGGATCTCGCCTTTCGAGACCTCTTCGCACCGGCAGATGATGACGCCGTAGTCCGGGTTTTCTTTGATGAGTTTGTCCCGCTCCTCAGGGGGCAGGAGTTTGACTTCCGGGATGCCCTTCCGGTGCGGATCGAAGCTTTTGTTTTTCGGGACGGGTCTGTCCTCGGAGAGGCGCATCGCCACCGCTTCCGCCACGTCTAACGAGAACGCCGGCGCGGAGGTGAGGCCCGGGGACTGGATGCCGCCCACGTGGTACAGGTTTTTGCAGTTGCGGCCCCACTCGAGGACGAAGTCCTCTTCGAAGGTGGGCGCGCGCACGCCTGTGAAGTAAGTGATGATGTCCCGGGTGTCCGCGACGGACGAGGTCCGGGTCTGCTTTTCGTAGATGGTCTTTATACTCTCCGGCCGGGTGGCGAAGTCTTCCTTCTCCCGGCACTCCACCGCGTCCGGGCCCATGAGCACGTTGCCGTGGACCGTGCGGAGCGTGCCGCCGCCCTTGGTGTGGGAGGTGAGCGCCGCCCGGCTGATGTCGATGACAGAGGCGATGGTCCGGAAGTTCCGCCCGGACTTCACGTCCTGGATGGTGTCCGTGCCCCTGCGCGGGTGGATGGAGTAGAACCGGTCGTGCGCCAGCTCGGCCACGTCGTCCGCGAAGACGCCGGCGGCGTTGACGACGACCCTGGGCGTGATGGTGCCCCGGTTCGTGTGGACTTTCGTAATGACGCCGTCCTCGGTGTCCATGGACAGGACCGCCGTGTTCAGGCTGAGCTCCACGCCGTTCTGCGCGGCGTTCTCCGCGTAGGCGATGGTCAGCTGGTACGGCGAGACGATGCCGGCGGAGGGGTTGTACATGGCGAACGCGAAGTCTTCGCTGAAGGCGGGCGTCTTTTCGCGCATCGCCTCCCCGCTGACGACCTGCGTGTCCGTGACCCCGTCGTGGTACTTGCGCCAGAGGACGAGGGCGCAGACCGCCGGTTTGAGGTACTTGTTCGTGAACGCGGCGTACTGGCCGACGCGCTCGAAGGGCACGTTCAGCTCCTTGCAGACCTGGTCGTAGCGTTGGTTGCCGAGGAGGACGTATTTCTGTTTGAGGCTTCCTTTGGACAGGTCGATGCCCGGGTGCACTTCGCCGTCGTTGCGGCCGGAGGCCTGGAGGGCGAAGTCCGCCTCTTTCTCGACGAGGAGGACCTTCAGGTCCCATTTGGCGAGTTCGCGGGCGATGGACGTCCCCGAAATGCCCCCGCCGATTATGAGCACATCGACTTCTTTGCCCTCGAGGGCGTCGTCGGTGAAGTTCGGGGTCCGCATGGGAACGGGCTCCGCGTTTTTCAGGCGGATGTCATTGACGACATGGACGTTGCGCTTGTCCTTCGAGACTGCCATACGGCAGGCTTTCAGGATGTCCTCCCACGAGGACAGTTCGCCGGACACGCGGATGGTGTCCCCCTCCCGCGCGGCCGTCACCGCGCCGCCGAATGCCTTCGCCAGTTTCTTTTGAATCTTCCCAATCTCTTTCTCACGGTTTCCCAACATGTGCTCACCTTCTTTCTCTACCCCTCATTATAGTCCATCTTCTATGAAATGCAATTGTTCGAACAACCAAAAAAGACCTCCCGTTTTTGGGAGGTCTTACCAGTCAGATGTTTGCTAATTGTTAATCCAGGATCCCGCTGTCGGCGATGGACTGCACGGCTTCGGCGATCTTCTCCGGCGGGAGGACCAGGGCGAAGCGGGTGTAGCCTTCGCCTAAGGGGCCGAAGCTGGACCCGGGCGTCGTGATGACGCCGGCCTTCTCGATGAGGTCCAGGCAGAACGCCATGCTGTCGCCTTTGTAGTTCGCGGGCAGGGGTGCCCACACGAACATGGACCCTTTGCTGTCCGGCACGTTCCAGCCGATGGAACGGAGGCCGCCGCACAGCGCGTCCCGGCGCGCCTGGTAGTCGCGGCACTGCTGCTCGACCATGTCCCGCGGGCCGTCCAGCGCCGCGATGGCGGCGTACTGGATGGGCAGGAACATGCCGAAGTCGATCTGGCTCCGGAGTTTCCGGAAGGCTCCGACCACGTCCGGCCGGCCGATGAGGAAACTCATGCGCGCGCCGGTGACGTCGAAGGACTTCGACAGGCTGAAGAACTCGGCGCCCACGTCCGCGGCGCCCTCATACTGCAGGAAGCTGCCGCCCTTCACGCCGTCGAAGATGATGTCCGAGTAGGCGTTGTCGTGGAGCAGCAGGATGTCATACTGTTTCGCGAAGGCGATGAGCTCCCTGTACACCTCGTCGTTCCCGACGCTCCCCATGGGGTTCGCCGGAAGGGAGACGACCATGAACTTCGCGGCTCTGGCCACGTCCTCCGGGATGGTGTTCACGTCCGGCAGGAAGTTCGTCTCCGCGGTCATCGGGTAGTACCAGGGCTCGGCCCCCGCCATTTTTGCGCCGGCGATGAACACCGGGTAGCACGGGGTCGGCAGCAGGATGGTGTCGCCCTCGTTGACGAGGGCCATGCCCACATGGCCCATGCCCTCCTGCGTGCCGTAGCAGGAGCAGACCATGTCCGGCGTGATGGACACGCCGAAGCGGCGGTCGTAGTAGCGCACGACCGCATCTAAGAGCTCCGGGAGGTCCCGGAGCGCGTATTTCCAGTTCTCGGGGTCCATCGCCGCAGTGGCGAGGGCCTCTCTGATGTGCAGGGGCGTTTCGAAGTCCGGGGTGCCGACACTCATGTTGTAAAGCGTGCGGCCTTCGGCTTCCAGCGCCAGCTTTTTGTCGTTCAGCGCGCCGAAGATCTCGTCTCCGAAGCGGCCGAGGCGGGTCGAAAATTCCATAGACACCTGTTCTCTCATATAATAATTGATAGTATTCTACCACAAAACGTGCTATAATACTGCTCAATTCGTTTGTGATTATGAAGAAAAAATGAGAAAGAAGGGGCTTTTCATGACCCTCGACAAGATCTACCACGCGGCGTTCGTCCTGAAGGACATCATCCGGAAGACCGACGTCATCCACGCTCCGGAACTGAACCCGGAGGCGGACATCATCCTGAAAACCGAAAACCTGCAGGTCACCGGCTCGTTCAAGGTCCGTGGCGCTGCTTACAAGATCGCGCAGCTCTCTCCGGAGGAGAAGCAGCGGGGCGTCATCGCCTGCTCCGCGGGCAACCATGCCCAGGGCGTTGCGCTGGCCGCCACGAAGGCCGGTGCGAAGAGCCTCATCTGCCTCCCGGACAACGCGCCCATCTCCAAAATAGAAGCCACCAAGAAGTACGGCGCGGACGTGTGCCTCGTCCCCGGCGTCTACGACGACGCCTACAACAAGGCCCTCGAGCTCCGCGACACCGAAGGCTACACCTTCGTCCACCCGTTCAACGATGAAGACGTCATTGCCGGCCAGGGCACCATCGGCCTCGAGATCCTCGAGCAGGTCCCGGACGTGGACGCGGTCATCGTCCCCGTGGGCGGCGGCGGACTCATCTCCGGCGTGGCCTTCGCCATCAAACAGCTGAACCCCGCCGTCAAAGTGTACGGCGTGCAGGCTGCCGGCGCGCCCAGCATGGTCAAGTCCGTAAAGGAGGGCAAGATCAAAAAGCTTGCCTCCGTCTCCACCATTGCCGACGGCATTGCCGTCAAGGAGCCCGGCGACCTGACCTTCGACCTCGTCTCCGAGTACGTCGACGAACTCGTCACGGTCACGGACGATGAGATCGCCGCCGCCATCCTCGCCCTCATCGAGCAGCAGAAGCTCTGCGCCGAGGGCGCCGGTGCCGTCTCTGTCGCGGCCGCCATGTTCAACAAGGTGCCCGTGGCCGGCAAAAAGGTCGTGTGCCTCGTCTCCGGCGGCAACATCGACGTCACCATCCTGTCCCGTGTCATCGACCGCGGTCTTCTGAAGTCCGGCCGCACCCTGTCCATCCAGGTCAACCTGGTCGACAAACCCGGCCAGCTCCAGGGCGTCGCGAACTGCATCGCCGACGCGGGCGGCAACGTCACGTACATCAACCACGAAAAAGCCACCGAGGACATGTCCATCACCGACGCGTACCTGCGCATTACGATGGAGACGAAGAACTTCGAGCACATCGATGAGATCCTCACTTCGCTGTCCGACAACGGTTTCACCTACCAGCAGTTCTGAGAAAGGAGCCATTCAACATGAACACCATTCATACCGACACCGCTCCCGCCGCCCTCGGCCCGTACTCCCAGGCCGTCACCACCTGCAAACTGGTCTTCACCAGCGGGCAGATCGCCATTGACCCCGCCGCGGGCAAGATCGTGGCCGACACCATTGAGGGCCAGACCGAGCAGGTCTGCAAAAACCTCGGCGAAGTCCTGAAAGCCGCCGGCACCGACTTCGACCACGTCCTCAAGACCACCTGCTTCCTCAAGAACATCTCCGACTTCGCGGCGTTCAACGCCGTCTACGCCGAGTACTTCAC
>CAJGDU010000100.1 GCA_904502175.1 Clostridiaceae bacterium | reverse complement strand
CCTCTTCTTCGGCTTTGGCCTTTGCCTCAGCGTCTGCTTTGAGGCGAGCCTCTTCTTCGGCTTTGGCTTTTGCCTCAGCCTCTGCTTTGAGCCGGGCTTCCTCAGCCAGCCTTGCTTCTTCTTCCGCTTTGGCCTTTGCCTCGGCTTCTGCTTTCAGTCGGGCTTCTTCTTCGGCTTTGGCCTTCGCTTCAGCTTCTGCCTTGAGTCGTGCTTCTTCTTCCGCTTTGGCCTTCGCTTCAGCTTCTGCCTTGAGTCGGGCTTCTTCTTCGGCTTTGGCCTTTGCCTCAGCTTCTGCCTTGAGGCGAGCCTCTTCTTCGGCTTTGGCCTTCGCTTCGGCTTCGGCTTTCAGGCGAGCTTCTTCTTCGGCTTTGGCCTTCGCCTCAGCTTCTGCTTTCAGCCGGGCCTCTTCCGCGGCTTTCGCCTTTTCCTCGGCGAGTTTTGCCTCTTCGGCGGCCTTCTCTTCGGCGAGCCTTATCTTTTCGGCGGCTTTTTCCTCTTTGGCAAGCCGCCGGCGTTCAAAATAGCCAATCTTCTCCGGCTCCGGCGTCTCGGTGACGGCGGGCAGCGGTTCGACCTCCGGGGTCTCCTTCACCATGCCGCGTTTGGGGCTGATGACGGTGGCATCCACCTTTTTCGCCGCTTTCTCGGCGGTCATGATGCCGCCGATGGTGACGTCGTCTCCCACGGGGGAGCGCGACAGGGGCCGGCGGTAAATGCGGTCGGAGGCGTTGCTCTCCGACACGACGAAGTCCGGTTCGGCGGACACTTCTTCGTCTTCGAGCTCCCGGCGGAGCTTCTCCGCCTGACGGGCGGCGACAGCGGCCCGCGCTTCTTCCCGGGCCCGTTCCTCTTCGGCCCGCCGCTCCGCTTCCACGCGGTGCAGCTCCGCCTCAGCCTTTTCGGCGGCGGCGCGGGCTTCCGCGGCGGCTTTTTCCGCGGCGGCGATGCGCTCTTCCGCGGCGAGGTCGTCCGGCGAGGACGCCTGTGTCGGCGTCTTCAGGTCCAGGCCTCCGAGAAGTCCATCGCCTCCGAACCCCATGTTTTCCGGGTGGTCCGCGGCGAAGAGGGCTTCTTCGTCCCGCTCGGAGGAGCGGTTGGCAATGGCGGCTGTTCCGGCGACGGTGGCGACGATGGCGCCGACCACGGCCCCGAACCGTAATAATCCGCTGCGTTTGCTCATGTTACTTCGTCCCTTCTGAGATGTAGGTTTACCGTTAGACATTTTACCATAAAATAACAAAGCCGGAAAGGCGAAATGCCCTTCCGGTGTTTGTCATTTTTCAAGCGGTGGAACGTGCGTTACGCCTCCGGGGAGAAGTCGTCTTTGCCAACGCCGCAGAGCGGGCAGACCCAGTCCTCGGGAAGGGCTTCAAACGCAGTGCCGGCCTCGATGCCGTTGTCGGGATCGCCGATCTCGGGATCGTAAACATAGCCGCAAATGTCGCATACGTACTTCATAACTTTTATTCCTTTCGCAAAAACATTGGAATGCGAGGGTCAGCGTCCGCCGCCCTCTTCTTTTGTGCCGTTGACTCGGACTTTGCCGATGAGCGGCACTTTGGCAATGGCCGCACAGCGGTCGCCCTGGAATGTCATGGCGAGCTTGATGGGCTTCTTGCCGGGAATGAAGGAAGTGGTCAGTTCACCGGAAAGTGTGTTGCCCTCTTCTTTGACCGACAGGACTTCGTAGTCAAACGTGCCGTTGTACCCGGGCAGTTCCGGCCGGAAGTCGTACTGTCCGTTGTTGTCAAATACTGTGAGTTTCAGGGTCCCCGAAAACACCGGGGTGCTCAGCGGAAAGACCCACGTACCGAGACCGATCATATAGCCTCCTCCTTTCGCACTCTCATTATAATCCATGAAACTGAAAAAGCAAAGAAAAAGGACCGCTCAGAGGCGGTCTTTTTCATTTCATTGTGGCGGAGTCCTGTAATCAGGCCTCTTCCTCTTTCATGTTGGCAAAGCATTCGCTGCAGTAGACCGGACGGTCTTCCCGCGGCTTGAAGGGAACTTTGCATTCGGCGCCACAGTTGGCGCAGACGGCGTCATACATGACGCGGTTGGCTCTCGCGGCGCTCTTGCGGGCATCCCGGCACTCTTTGCAGCGCTGGGGCTCGTTCTCAAAGCCTTTTTCCGCGTAGAATTCCTGTTCGCCTGCGGTGAAAACAAATTCTTTCCCACACTCTTTGCAGACAAGGGTCTTGTCTTCGTACATGTCTCATAACCTCGCTAAAGTTTTTTGCGCACAGGGTGCGAACCCTGATTTCACACTAACTAAAAATACTTCAATTTTAATCACGTGTCAATCTGCGTGATGCACAAAAAACAATACGAAAATTGGCGAAAAAAACGACCGATATTTGCGAATGATAACTTAATTTACTACATTCGTGACAAAACCATGACAACAACGTAAATACGCGGGTTACGTAAAGAACTGAAACCCCACGATCATGACGCTTCCGGCCATGACGAGGGCAAGAATGATGGCTGTGATCTTGGTAAACATGTTGTTCATTATCGTGCGCTCCTTTGACGGTTTTTGCCTGAAAACGGGCAGAACGGGCGTTCTTTCAGTATTGTAGCATTCCGGGGCGATTTACGCTACAATGAAACTTAACTCCGGCGGCGTGAAGGCCTTGTCTCCACCCCGAACTGTGCTGCCGCCGGGGGCAGCTAAGAAAGGAGACATTCTTATGTATGCAAGTGTAAAAAGCGCGGGGCTCCGCGGCTTCTCCGCGGAACTGGTGACCGTGGAGGTGGACCTCTCCTCCGGACTGCCCCGCTTCGACCTGGTGGGCCTGCCGAACTCCGCGGTGTCGGAGTCGAAGGAGCGCGTCCGTTCCGCCGTGCGCAGCTGCAGCTTTCAGTTCCCCATCAGCCGCATCACCGTAAACTTAGCGCCCGCGGACTTCCGCAAGGAGGGGCCCATCTACGACCTGCCCATCTTCACCGCCATGATGCTGGCAGACGGCCAGATCCTCTCCGGGCAGAAGACGCTGGAGCGCAAGCTGAAAGAACTCGAGACCTCCGTGTTTCTCGGAGAGCTGTCCCTCAACGGCGATGTACGCCGCGTGCGAGGCGTGCTGCCCATGCTCATCGCCGCCCGCGAACACGGCATGAAGGAGGCCTTCATCCCGGCCGGCAACGCCAGAGAGGCCACCGCGGTCAGCGACGCCCTGCGCGTCTATCCCGTGCGGACTCTGTCCGAGCTGCTGGCCCACCTGAGAGGGGAGACCCTCATAACGCCGGTGGAGCCCGTCGCCTTTGAGGAACTCGTGCGGCGCAGCCGCTCGGCCGGCGCGCCGGACTTCTCGGAGGTCGTCGGACAGAAGGAGGCCCGCCGCGCGCTGGAGATATCCGCGGCCGGAGGGCACAACGTCCTCCTCGTCGGGCCGCCGGGCTCCGGCAAGAGCATGCTGGCGAAGCGCCTCCCGGGCATCCTCCCGGAAATGACCTTCGACGAGGCCCTCGAGACCACCAACATCTACTCGGTCGGCGGCCTTCTGCCGGAAGACCTGCCGCTCATGGTGGAGCGCCCCTTCCGCTCGCCCCACCACACGGCTACCCTGGCCGCCATGACCGGCGGCGGGACCCAGGCCCTGCCCGGCGAGGTCACCCTTGCCCACAACGGGGTCCTGTTCTTAGATGAGACCCCGCATTTTCAGCGCCAGGTCCTCGAGGCGCTCCGCCAGCCGCTGGAGGACCGGAGCATTACCATCGTGCGCAGCCGGTTTCGCGCCACTTACCCCGGGAACATCCAGGTGGTGGGGGCTATGAACCCCTGTCCCTGCGGGTACCACGGGGTACCGTACGCGGAAAACGGCCAGGTCTGCAGCTGTTCGCTGCCGGACATCAGGCGCTATGTGGAACGGCTCTCGGGGCCGTTTCTCGACCGCATCGACATCCACGTCCGGGTCCGCCCGGTGCCGGAGCGCCTGCTCCTCGAAGCGAAGCCCGCCGAGTGCTCGGCGGACATCCGCGCCAGAGTCGTCGCCGCCCGGGCGCTGCAGAAAGCGCGCTTTGCCGGCAGCGGCATCCGCTGTAACGCGGGCATGACCCGCGCCCAGGTCACAGAGTTCTGTGCCCTGGACGAAAGGGGACAGGACCTGCTCCTTGCGGCCCACGAGAAAAACGGGTTCAGCGCCCGGAGCCACGACAAAATCCTGAAAGTGGCCCGCACCATCGCGGACCTTGCCGGCAGTGCGGACATCCGCACCGAACACCTGGCCGAAGCCATCCAGCTCCACGCCATGGACCGGTACATCGACCCATGAAAGAAAAAATCCCTGCTCCTCACGGAGCAGGGATTCGCTTTTAGACTTCGCCGTTCTGGATGTCTTCCATCATGTGGCACTTCTTGTACTTCTTGCCGGAACCGCACCAGCAGGGGTCGTTCGGGCCGGGCTTCTTCTCTTTGATGACGGGTTTCTTGACTTCCGCCTTCTCGGCCTGGTCTCCGCCGCCGGACATGCCGGTGACTTTCGCGACAGCCTTCCGCTGGATGGGCGTCTGTTTCCGGACGCGGACCGTCAGCATATCGCGCACGGTGTTCTCGCGGATGGCAGCGGTCATCTCGTTGAAGACCTCAGAAGCTTCATACTTGAAGGCGACGACGGGGTTCTGCTGGGCGTATGCCCGCAGGCCGATGCCGCGTTCGAGCTGTTCCATGGCGTCGATGTGGTCCATCCACAGGGAGTCGACGTTGCGGAGCAGGATCATGCGCTCGAGGTTTCTCGTGACTTCCGGAGAGAACTCGAACTCGCGCTCGTCGTAACGTTTGCGGCCCTTGTCCTTCAGGAACTCTTCGATCTCGTCGCGGGTCATCTCTTCGCGGAGGTCGTCCGGAGAGGTGATCCAGCCCATGTAGTGCTCGCGGAGGGCGTCGATGTTCCAGTCTTCCCAGGACTCGCCCGAGCAGAACGTGGCAACAGAGTCTTCGACAGACTCGTCGAGCATCTCGAGGATGTTGTCTTTCAGGTCGACTTCGTCGAGGACCTTGTCACGCTCTTTGTAGATGATCTCGCGCTGCTGGTTCATGACGTCGTCGTACTGGAGGACGTGTTTACGGGTGG
>CAJGDU010000099.1 GCA_904502175.1 Clostridiaceae bacterium | reverse complement strand
CACAGCTTCGGCGGCGCCACGGTCCGCATGTTCGCGCACCTCATGGAGTTCGGCTCCGAAGAGGAGCGGGCGGTCACGCCGGAAAACGAACTCTCCCCGCTGTTCAAGGGCGGCAACGGCGACCTTTTGAAGTCGGTCACCACCATCGCCGGTCCCCATGACGGCACCGTCGTCATCGACGCGCTCCGTCCCATCATCCTGCCCGTCGGCCGGTTCATCTGCTACTACGGCTTCGGCAACATCCTCGGCAACACGCCGTTCCGCCGCATCTACGACATGCAGCTGATCCAGTGGAAGATGACGTCTGACCGGGACAAGCTCCTCCACCCGACGAGAATGCTCCGGATCGGCAAGGTGTTCAAGCTCTGGAAGTCTGAGGACGAAGTCTTCTACGACCTGACGCTGAAGGGCGCGAAGGAGATCAACGAGTTCGTCGAGACCAGCCCGAACGCTTACTACTTCTCTATTTCCACCGATAATTCCAAACGGAAAAAGGACGGCACGTACCGCATGAAGTGGAACACCTTCCCGCCGTTCTTCATCACCGGCAAGGCCATCGGCACCTGTACCCACGACCCGAGTCTCGACATCGACATCGACGAGTGGTGGAGAGCCTCGGACGGCGCCTCCTGCACGAACTCCGCGCTGCACCCCTCCGACGAGGAGTGGCAGGACTTCGACCCGAAGAAGAGCACCCCGAAGAAGGGCATGTGGAACGTCATGCCCATCTACCAGGGCGACCACATGGACGTCGTCGGTCTGTCGCCCCAGGCCTTCCTGTTCCGGAGAAAATACCGCAAGAACTTCCAGAAGTACATCAACCTGCTGCTCGGTCTGAAATAAGAAAGGGAGAAACTTATGTCTGCGACACCCATCCGCAAAGACGCGTACGCGTTCTGCCACGGCATGCTCGGCTTCGGCGAAGATGAGAAGATCTACGACCTGCTGCCCTACTTCGGCGGCACTGTCGGCAGCTTCACCAAAGCCCTCGAAAAGCAGGGCTATGAAGCCCACGCCCTGAGCTTCAGCTCCGTCGGTTCCGCCTGGGACCGCGCCTGTGAGATCTACGCCTCCCTGACCGGCACCCAGGTCGACTATGGCGTGGCCCACGCGAAGAAATACGGCCACGACCGGTTCGGCAAAGTCTACACGGAGGCGAAGCTCCCGAACTGGGGCAAGCCCGCGGAAGACGGCGACATCCAGCGCCTCCACATCATCGGCCACAGCTTCGGCGGCGCCACGGTCCGCATGTTCTCGCACCTGCTGGCCTTCGGTTCCGAAGAGGAGCGGGCGGCCACGCCGGAAAACGAACTGTCTCCGCTCTTCAAGGGCGGCCAGGGCGATCTTTTGAAGTCCGTCACCACCATCGCCGGTCCCCACGAGGGCACCGTCGTCATCGACGCCATCGGCATCCAGCGGCCCATGCTGGCGGCCCTGTCCTTCTACGGACTGGGCGCCATCCTCGGCAACACCCCGTTCCGGAAACTCTATGACATGCAGCTCATGCAGTGGAACCTGACGTCTGACCGCGACGGCAAAGCTGAGCCGCTGAACATGCTGCGTTTCGACCGCATGAAGAAACTCTGGAGCGCCTGCGACGACGTCTACTACGACCTCACACTGAAGGGCGCGAAGGAGCTCAACGAGTTCCTTGAGACGAATCGCGACGCCTACTATTTCTCCATTTCCACGGACTCTTCCGAGCGGAAGGAGAACGGGTACTACAAGCAGATCCGCTCGTCGTTCCCGCTGTTCTGGTACACCGGCTGGTTCATCGGCCACTGCAAGCACGACCCGAGTCTCGACATCGACATCGGCGAGTGGTGGAGAGCCTCGGACGGCGCCTCCTGCACGAACTCCGCCCTCCATCCGCTGGATGAGGAGTGGCAGGACTTCGACCCGGCCAAAGACACGCCGAAGAAAGGCATGTGGAACGTCATGCCCGTCATGCGCAGAGACCACGGCGGCTGCGTCGGCCTCGGCATCGAAGGGTTCATCAATCCCGAACCCCTCCGCAAGTACTATGACGACTACTTCGCCATGCTGCGCGACCTGAAATAAAAATGACCTAAGGGAGAAAAGGATCATGAGAAAGAATAAAAAGACCCCGAAAACCACAGACACCTTCGTCTTCGTGCACGGCATGCTCGGCTTCGGAGAAGAGGAGAGCATCTACAAGATCGCGCCGTACTGGGGCGGGTTCAGCGGAAGCCTCATCAAGCGCATGCGCCGGGAAGGCTACGATGCCTGCGCGCCCAGCTTCGGCTCCATCAGCTCTGCCTGGGACCGGGCCTGTGAACTGTATGCTGCCCTGACCGGCACGCGGGTCGACTACGGCGCGGCCCACGCGAAGAAGTACGGCCATGCCCGGTACGGCATCACCTACAGCATCCCCCAGGTCTCCCGCTGGGGAGAGATCCTCCCGAACGGAGAGAAGAAGCGCATCCACCTCATCGGCCACAGCTTCGGCGGCGCCACGGTCCGCATGCTGTCCCACCTCATGGCCTACGGCTCCGAGGAGGAGCGGGCGGCCACACCGGAGGACGAACTGTCTCCGCTGTTCGCCGGCGGCAAGGGCGACTGGATCAAATCTGTCACCGCCATTGCCGGCCCCTTCAACGGCACCACGGTCATCGACGCCATCGGCATCCTGGTCCCGACGCTGAAGGTCATCTCCTTCTTCGGGTTCGCGAACGTGCTCGGCAACACGCCGTTTAGGAAGATCTATGACATGCAGCTGACCCAGTGGAAGATCACTTCCGACCGGCACGGCAGAGCGCGTCTCTTCCGCATCGGTCACCTCGGCCGCATCAAAAAGTTCTGGACGTCCCACGACGACTGCTTCTGGGACCTGTGCCTCGCCGGCGCCCACGAGCTGAACGCGTTCTTCGAGTCCAACCCGGACGCCTATCAGTTCTCCATCTCCACGGACTCGTCCAAAGAGAAGAAGAACGGTGACTACAAGATGAGAGCGTCCACGCTGTTCCCGTTCATCATCACCGGCAACATGATGGGCAAGTATGACTACGACCGGACCATGGGCCAGCCCCTCGGCAACGAGTGGAAGGCGAACGACGGCTGCTCCAACACCTTCTCCGCCCACCACCCGGACGACGAGCCCTGGGTCGAATACGAAGACGCGAAGGGCAATCTGCAGAAGGGCGTCTGGAACGCTATGCCCGTCTATCAGGGCGACCACATGGACGTCGTCGGCCTGTCTGTTCGCGGCGCGCTCCAGCCGGGCCACACCCGCAAGTTCCTGAAGAACCTCATCACGGTCCTCGAGAACCTCGACTGATTATTATGAAAAACCTCTGGCTTTTCGCCGGAGGTTTTTTTGCTATAATGGGAACAGGTACGAACCAGGGAAAGGAGTATGGATATGAAAAAGAAGATCCTCGTCCTCGGCGCGGGGCAGGGCGGCATGGTGGCCGCCATCAAGCTGGCGGAGGCCGGTCACGACGTCACGGTCCTGGAGGCCGCGAAAGAGGCGGAGACCGGGTACCCCTGGTACGACGACATCCGCCACGACATCTTCGACCTCGTCGACATCCCGGAGCCGCCGCGGGAGGACTATACCCAGAAGAGCAAGTGGATCTTCTGGTCGCCGGACAACAAGAGCAACCTCGTCGTGCCGCCGCTGCCTCCCATGGAGGAAATAGCGGTGTCCCGCCGCGGGCTTTCGAAGCACCTTGTGAAGCTGGCCCGGGAGGCCGGGGCAGAGGTGAAGTTCGGCGTGACCGCCAAAGAACTCCTCGTCAAAAAAGGACAGGTCGTCGGGGCAAAGACCTCAAAGGGGAAGAAGTATGAGGCCGACCTCGTCGTCGACGCCTCCGGTCTCCGCTCGCCCTTCCGCGGCCAGGTCCCGAAGAAGTTCCACATAGAGGCCCAGCCGAAGGACTCGGAGGTCCTGTCGGTCTACCGCGGGTTCTTCGAACGAGTCCCCGGCTCGCCCACCCCGGACCCCGAAAGCGTCCTGACGCTCTACCACATGGGGCGCTGCGGCATCTCCTGGTGCAACCTCAACGACCGCAATGAAGTCGACGTGCTCATCGGCACCTTCGGCGGCCAGACCAAAGCGCAGCAGAAGGAGGCCATCAAAGATCTCCGCGCCCGCAACGCGGTCCTGTCCGACAAGAAGATCGTCGACCGGTGGGTGGACCTCGGCGTCCGCTGCACTCTGTCCGTCCTCGTGGCGGACGGTTATGCCGCCGTCGGCAACAGCGCCTACATGACCATGCCGTTCCTCGGCTCCGGCATTGAGGCCGCCATGAAGGCAGGCAACATGCTGGCCAAGGCCGTCCTGAAGGCGGACAAGAAGAAAGGCGTCCTCCGGGCGAAGGATCTGTGGCCCTACCAGGTGGCCTACTTCAAGGAGCTCGGGAACGCGTACATCGCCGTCGACCTGCTCAAGCGCTGGGTGCTCACCCAGACGGAGGACACGGTCAACTACCTGCTCGGCTGCGGCGCCGTCACGAACGACGACATGAAGCTTCTGTCCACCGACTCCAGCGGCGAGTCCCAGGACTTCAAGATCACGCTGCCGGACATCATTCGGAGAGTGCGGCTCATCGCCGCCGTGAAAGGGCTCATCCCGAACCTTCTGAAGGCTGTCCTCCACGCGGCGCACGGGTTCCTCATTGCCGCCCGCATGCCGAAGAAGTACAACGCCCGCAAGGTGCGGAAATGGCAGAAGAAGTACGACGGCATCCTGAAGTAAGCAAAAGAAAAAGACCTCTGCGAAAAGCAGGGGTCTTTTTGTGTCAAGGTCAGTCCCGGAAGACCTCGCGGAACAGGTCGAGGTGGGGCAGTTTCATGAACGTGCTGAAGATGGTGGAACCGGCGACGGGGAAGAGGCGGTTGAGCGTGTCCATGAGCCGGGCGTCGGGGCCGAGGGTCATCATAGGCTTCTTCTTCTCGATGCCTTCGAAGATCCAGTCGACCATGTCTTCACAGCTGCTGGAGGCGGCCCGGATCAGCTTCAGGGTCCGCTCGGAGGCGTTCTGGTAGCGCCTGATGTCGGTGGCGATGACCCCGGGGCCCACATCGCTGAAGAAACACTTGCCGCGGAACTCGTAGCGGAGCGCTTCGGTGTAGTTGCTGACCGACGACTTCGACGCCGCATAGATGGAGTTGCCGGCGATGGTCAT
>CAJGDU010000098.1 GCA_904502175.1 Clostridiaceae bacterium | reverse complement strand
TGCTTGCCGAAAATGCTCTCCAGCTGGACCGGGAAGACTTTGTGGCCGTCGGCACGGGTGATCATTCTCTTGATGCGTCCCTTGATGTAAAGGAACCCGTCCTCGTCCATATAGCCGACGTCTCCGCTGTGGATCCAGACCTTGCCGTCCGGATGCAGCTTCATGACGTTTTCAGTCTCTTCCGGGTTGTCGAGGTACCCGAGCATGTTGCCGGGGCCGGTGAAGCAGATCTCGCCCTCTTCGTTGTAGCTGAGCTCTTCCGTCGTCTCCGGTTTGAAGATGGAGATGGTGTTGGTGAGCAGCGGATAGCCCACGCTGAGAGAGCGGAAGTTGCCGTTGCAGTAACAGCTGCCGGCGGAACTGACTTCGCTCATGCCGTAGCCCTGGGACAGCGGGAAGCGGCTGCCGTGCTCTTTGAGGAACCCGTTGAGCTTCGCCTCGGTCCCGGCGTTCATGGTGTCGCCGCCGGAGCCCGCGGTCTCAAAGAAACTCAGGTCGAAGCCGTTGCGCATTTCCTTGCTGTACATCAGCTTCTCATAGTGCGCGGGGACCATGAGGGTATGGGCAGGCCGATACTTCTTGATATAGTGTCCGACCTTCTCCGGGTCAAATTTCGGGATGGTCACGACTTCCACGCCCAGGCAGAGAGGCATATGGAGGCTGGCGACGATGCCATAGGACGCAAACGCCGGAATAATATCCAGGAAACTCTGCTCTCTCGTGTACCGGACGCCGCAGTTTTCAAACGCCGTGGTCACGGAGCTGAACCCGAGGTTCGAGAGCATGACGCCCTTCGGAAGTCCGGTCGTGCCGCCGGTCATGGTAATGGCCGCGCAGTCGTTTTCCCCGTACGGAGCCGTATAGGAGTCGTCGGGCGATGTGCTGCCGGTCGCGGCGAAGGTCTTCCAATGAATGGTCTTCCCCTCTTCCGGGATCTTCGGTGTCGGCACCTTGAAGCGTTTGACGAGCCTCATGAACGGTGTGAGCGACGCGTCCGGGGAGATGATGATGAGGTGGTCGAGTTTCGCCTCCTCGATGGCCTCTTTCAGTTTGTCATAGAAGAGGTCCATGACGAGCAGGACCCGGGCTTTGGAACTGTTCAGAAGGTCCAGGATCTCCTCATTGCTGCGACGGGGGTCCAGCATGAGGATGGTGGCGCCGATCTTGTTCAGGCCGTACATGGAATAGACCATTTCCGGCATGGTGATCGAGGCGCACGCCACGACGTCGCCGGGCTTCACACCGAGTTTTTCGAACGCGGCGGCGGCAACGTTGGCCTGTTCCATCAGATGCCCGAAGGTGATCCTGTGGTCCACAAAGTTGAGGGCGTAGTTCGACTCAAACCCTTTGTTTCTGCGGCAGAGGGACGTGTAGATAGTCTCTTTCGGCACTTCAGCATTCTTCGCCTCTTCGCTGAAGAACTGAAGCCAGGGTTTTTCCACGGAGGGGTAACGTTTCAACTGGTCCAAAGCGATCGTTCCTTTCATTTTGAATTCTCCATAACAGTGCGTTGACACGCAATTTGCGACCATTATTATGGGAAATACTTAAAGAGTTCTTAAGCAACGGTCGCGTTTTGCTCATTTTTGTAAAGTGATCCAGCTTTACAATTCTGCACAATGTCCGAACAATTCTCTTTACATTCTTTCCTGTTGGTCGAAATTTCCTTTATTACAGGCATTTTTCGCGCTTCAGACCCAAACGGATATCGAACAATCTTTGTTATCAAATGTAAACTTATTAAAGAATGAATTTATAACTGATTGATTAGGTGAAATATTCAGTAAAATGACAAAAATAGAGCCTTCCGAGAGGAAGGCTCACGATTTGGCGCGCCCGAGAAGATTCGAACTCCCGACACCCAGAACCGGAATCTGGTGCTCTATCCAGCTGAGCTACGAGCGCGTGTGCGAATAGTATTATAAGAGGTTTTCCCTCTCATTTCAAGTATTAAAAATGGAACTCGTCGTGGAGGACCGCGTTGCCGTTGTCCCAGTACCAGTGACGGAACGTGATGCCGCCGGTGTCTTCGTGGATATGGATGCCGCCGTAGCAGTTGTTGAGCACGGCACCGGGGTTGAAGAGGTATACATCGCCCCAGTTGCCGCAAAACTGCCGATGGGTGTGACCGAAGCAGACGACCTGCCGGCCGTTCTTTTCGGCGTCCATGGCAATGTAGTCGTAGCCCTCTTTGACGAACTGGAAGTGGCCGTGGGAGATGTAGAACTTGTAGCCGCCGATCTCGTCAAAGGACGTACGGGGATTCATGGACATGGTGTCCACGTTCCCGCAGACGGCGATGCACCGCTTGTGCCGCAGACACTGCAGGTTGTTCAGTGAGGCCCAGTCCCGCTCTCCGTCGCCGCAGAAAATGACCGCATCGATGACCGGCGCATAGGCCTCGACGATGTCCCGAAGACGGTCTTTGCAGCCGTGGGAATCGGACAATACCAGGATCTTCATAATGTGCTCTCTTTCTTCAAAAACTTGCCTCGATGGCCATGGTGGCCTTCGCGTTGAGGTCCAGACCGGCTCTCACACCGGCCATGTATTCGTAATACCCCTGGGCCGCGACCATGGCGCCGTTGTCGCCGCAGTACTGCAGTTCCGGCATGGCCAGGGTCCAGTGGCGGGCTTCACAGATTTCGGTGAACTTCTTCCGCAGGAAGGAGTTGGCGGAGACGCCGCCGGCCAGGACGATCCTGTCATAGCCGCGGTCCAGGGCTGCCCGCTCCGTGTGGTCCGCCAGACTGTCCACGACGGCGTTGATGATGGTGGCGCCCATGTCTTCGACGTTCGGGGTCTCCCCCGTCTGCTCCATGTGGTGCACTGTGTTGATGACAAAGGTCTTGAGGCCGGAAAAACTGAAGTCGTAGTCCGAGCCGTCCACATGGGGCCTGGGCGTCTGGAAGGCGTGGGGGTCGCCGTGCTGCGAGACCGCGTCCAGGTTCTTGCCGCCGGGGTACGGAAGCCCCAGCACCCGTGCGGACTTGTCGAGGCACTCCCCTGCCGCGTCGTCCCGGGTCTGTCCGATGACCTCGTAGTCCGTCCAGCTCTTCACTTCCACGATGTGGGAGTGGCCGCCGGAGGCGATGAGCGCCAGGAACGGCGGCGTGAGGTCCGGGTGGGTCAGGTAGTTCGCCGCCACGTGGGAGCGGAGGTGGTGTACCGGCACCAGCGGGATACCGCTCGAGAGGGACAGCCCCTTCGCGAAGTTCACCCCGACCAGCAGGGCGCCGATGAGCCCCGGGGCGGCGGTGACCGCGATGGCGCCGATGTCCTTCAGCTCACAGCCCGCGTCTTTCAGGGCCTGCTTCGTCACCTGTTCGATGCACTCCGCGTGTCGGCGGGAGGCGATCTCGGGGACCACGCCGCCGTAGAGGATGTGCTCCTCCAGCGAAGAGGCGATGACGTTCGAGCGGACCTTCCGTCCGTCTTCCACGACAGAGACCGCGGTCTCGTCGCAGGAACTCTCAATACCTAAAACAAACAAAGCCTTCTGCCTGCTTTCTTTCAAAATTACGTGTCATGATGAGGGCGTCTTCCTCCGGGTCGGAATAATACTTCTTCCGGGTGGCTTCGATCTCGAAGTCGAGGGCGGTGTACAGCCCGATGGCAGCGGTGTTCGAACGCCGCACTTCCAGAGACAAAAAGGACGCCCCGTTCGCCTCACAGTTCTCGATGGCCCGCTCCACCAGCGCTCTGCCAATGCCCTGCCGCCGCGCGTGTTCCGCGACGCAGACGTTTTCCACGAAGGCTTCATCGCGCACGATATAGGTGGCGATATACCCCACCACGTCGTTTTCGTCGTCTTTTGCGACGAAGAAGTAGTACGCCGGGTTCTGGAAGCACTCCTCAATGGAGGCCTCCTGCCAGGGGTGCGGAAAGCACTCTTGTTCCAGCCGCGCCACGTCCGGGATGGACCGGGCGGTCATGTTGACGATCTTCATGCGGTCTTACCCCTTCGCGTCGTACCAGGTTTTGCCGATGTGGGCATCCACCTGCATGTCGACGCTGAGCGCGCAGGCGTGTTCCATCTCGAACTTCACGATCTCGAGGACCTTGTCGGCAATGGACTCCTCGCACTCGACGATGAGTTCATCGTGGACCTGCAGGATGAGACGGGCGTCCAGCCCCTCCATCTGCAGGCGGTTGTACACTTTGATCATGGCGATCTTGATGATGTCGGCGGCCGTGCCCTGGATGGGCATGTTCCGCGCCACCCGCTCGCCGAAGGCCCGGAGGTTCCGGTCGGAGGCGGTGAGTTCCGGCAGGTACCGGCGGCGCTCATAGAGCGTCTTCACATAGCCGTCCTTCTTGGCCTGTTCGACCACGTCGTGCATGTACCGGTCGACACCGCTGAAGTTGTGCAGATAGCCCTTGATGTACCGGTCCGCTTCGGCCCGGGTGATGCCCAGCTGCTTGGACAGGCTGAAGGCGCCGATGCCGTAGACGATGCCGAAGTTGACGGCCTTCGCGTTGGACCGCATGAGAGGCGTGACGTAGTCGAGGGGCACGCCGAAGACCTGGGAGGCCGTGATGGCGTGGATGTCCTCGCCGCTCCGGAACGCGTCGATCATGTTCTCGTCGTCCGCTACGGCGGCCAGCACCCGCAGTTCGATCTGCGAGTAGTCGGCGTCCACCAGTGTGTAGCCGGGTTTTGCCACGAAGAACTTCCTAAGCTCGGACCCGATGGGCTTTCTCACCGGGATGTTCTGCAGGTTCGGCTCGGAGGACGAGATGCGTCCGGTCCGGGTCTCCGTCTGGTTCAGGGACGAATGGATGCGTCCGTCCTCCCCGATGACCTTGACGAGGCCGTCACAGTAAGTGGACTTCAGCTTGGAGACCGTGCGGTACTCCAGGATGTCGGCGACCACCTGATACTGGTCCGCCAGCCCTTCCAGGACGGCGGCATTGGTGGACCAGCCGGTCTTGGTCTTCTTCCCGCCGGGCAGTCCCATCTTCTCAAAGAGGGCCTCGCCCAGCTGTTTCGGGGAGTTCAGGTTGAATTCGAAGCCCACTTCGTCATAGATGCGGGCGGTCATCTCTTCCACGCGGCGGTTGATCTCTTCGCCGTACACGCCGAGGCCTTCCGCGTCTACCAGGAAGCCATCCACCTCCATGGAGGCGAGGACTTCGGCCAGGCTGATCTCCAT
>CAJGDU010000097.1 GCA_904502175.1 Clostridiaceae bacterium | reverse complement strand
TTTCTTCCTTCAATGAGCGCCACGCTCTGGAAGAAGCCTTTTGCGGTGGCCGCGGCGGTCAGTCCGCCGGAACCCGCGCCAATGACGATGACGCCGTACGATTTAGCCATGTGTTCCACCTCATTTGACAATAGACAATCGGTTTTGTTATGCGCCATTAAATTGTGCGCAATTTATTACACTGCAATCATATCATCGATTCCGGCAGAATACAATGGTTTGTGCCCAATCCCTATGTCTGTTTTTTCTTTCTCAAGTAAATATCTTTCATTTTACTATTGTTTCGATCCGCTGCAGGAACCCGTCCGCCAGGTACTGGTCCAGCTTCCTGCGGGTGGACTCGTTGACGAGGGTGCGCTCTGGGCGCCGGTATTCCACCCAGGCCATGGCGCACCAGGTGAGGCCCCGCAGGCAGATGACCGGCAGCGCCGCTTTCGTGCGGGCGCGCACGTCGGTCGGGTCCTCCGCCACAGCACAGTAGATGTCCAGGAAGCGGTTTATCTGTTCCTCCGTAAAAATGACATCGGTCTTCCAGAACGTGGTGGTGGGCGCCAGGAAGTGCCCGAGGTCCTGGGCGGGGTCCCCATATAGAGGTTTTTCCCAGTCGATCAGCCAGCCCGCTCCCTCCCCCACAAGGAAGTTCGTGTTGTTGACTTCGGTGTTGATGATGCAGCGCCGGACCGGCAGCCCCTCCAGGTCATCCACCTTGTTCCAGGCAAGGTCCAGCAGTTCCCGGAGTTTCTCCTTTTTCTCCTTCGGCGGCAGAAGCGACTCAAAATAGACAGCCGCCATCTCCTCACACTCTTCGAGAATGGCCCGCAGGGCGTTTTCCGGCGCGAGAAGGCCGTGGTCTTCCGGCACCGGCACCCGGTGGATGTCCGCGAGGATGCGGGCCGCCGTCTCCAGGTCCTCTTCCCGCCCATAGTCGAGCGGCCTTCCCGGCAGGCGGTCCATGACCAGGATGCCGTGGGCGATGTACCGAAGGCTGCCGTCCACGTACCAGACCTTCGGCGTCCGCCCGGAGGGCTCCAGCAGTTTCAGCGCGTTCGCCTCATATTCGATCTGATGTTCCAGGTGCATCTGGCTGCCGTAGTTCACCCGCAGGACAAGTTTCCGCCCGTCGACCGGATGGACGAAAGAATAGTTTTTATTATATTCTCCCTGGGCGAGGGGCTCGTAGTGCTCCGAGACCTCGTCGGGCAGCGCCAGGGCGGCGCGGTACTCCTTCGACGCAACGAGCGTTTTCAGTTCAGCGGGAACAGACATAGCGTCCTCTTTTCTATCGGATGTCTTCATAGCGTTTTGCGATCTCCTCAATGGGCACGCCCTCCCGGTACATCTTCCGGAGTTCCGGGTACTGGTGCAGGGAGATGAGCTGTTTGATGGCACCCTTTTCCGGATGCCGCCGGTCCGAGGTATAGATGCGTTTTTTCGTCAGTTTCGGGCAGACCCCCATGTCCCGGAGGTTCATGGAAAACTGCAGGTCCTCCATGATGGGCAGTTCCGGGTACTTTCCGGCTTTGAAGAACAGGTCCCGGTCCACAAAGATGCCCTGGTCGCCGAAGGCGATGTGCTGGAACCGAAGCCGGACATGGTTGGCGTAAAAGCTGTTCGTGTGCATGACCCAGTCCTTCGTGCGGTAGGCAATGCCGAAGCAGCCGAACCGGTCGGTGTCCATGACTTCCCTGATTTCCTCCGGGAAGTCCTCCGGCACCTCGCTGTCCACATGGAGGAAGAAGAGCACATCGCCCGTGCTCTGCTCCGCCGCCGTGTTCATCTGACAGGCCCTCCCCTTCGGGGTCTGCAGGACGGTCCAGCCGTCCGGCACCCGTTCCAGGGTCCGGTCCGTGCTGCCGCCGTCCGCCAGCAGGAACTCCAGCGTAGGGTCTTTCCGGAAGGGCTCCAGCTGTTCCAGAAAACCTCCGATGAGTTTCTCCTCGTTATACATGGGGACGATGACGGAGATGCGTAAGGCTTCTCTGGCAAACTGTGCCGTGTGGGACCCGCGCAGAGCTTTGTTTTTGCGGACCCGTTCCCGGAAGGCGTTCAGGTCTTCCGGCGTGTCGATGTCAGAGCGCTCCCGGACCGTGCCGACCGTCAGGCCGGCTGCCTTCATGGAGTCCAGCGTGTTTGTGAGGACCGAGTCCGTACTGTACTCTTTGACGTCAAAGGGCGCACCGCTCGGTGCGTTCAGCCCGATGAGCCAGTAGCCGCCGTCGGTCGTGGGACCGAGAACGGCGTCCCGCTGTTCGAGAATGCGGAAGGCGCTGTTCAGGTCCTCCGCTTCGATCTCCGGCACATCGCTGCCGAAGAGGAGCGCGGAGCGGTACCCCTGTTCCAGGACGTCCCGGAGCGCCCGTTCCATCCGGACCCCGAGTCCCTCTCCCGCCTGCGGAAAAAAGGCCGTCCCTTCCGGGAACAGCGCGGAAAAGGACGCGGGAGCCCGGTCCGGTCCCGTGAAGCAGACAAAGAGGTCCGCGTTCACGGTGCCGCACGCGGCAGCCACGTCCTTCAGGATGGCAGTATGCAGTTTGACACATTCTTCGGCGCTCAGGGTGGGCTGCAGCCGGGTCTTGGTCTTCCCCGGCTCCGGGACCCTGGTGAACAGGATGAGCGCCCGGCGGGTCTTATTCAAGGTCGGTCTCCTTTTTCTGTCGTTCGGTATAAACCTGCCGCAGCAGGAGGACCAGCGCTGCCACCGCGAAGAGGATGAGCAGGGCGTTGATGAGCATTTTCGCGCCGCCGGTGAGCATACCGCCCACATAGCAGTAGACGAGGGTGGCCGGCAGTTCGCCCACCGCCGTCGCCAGCAGGAAGCCCCACACGTTCATGGCGGTGAGCCCCGCGGCATAGCTGACGATGTCAAAGGAAATGAACGGCAGCAGCCGGGCGATGAACACGCTGGCGTTTCCGTGCCGCTCAAAGAACTCTTCGATGCTGGAAAGCCCGGTCCGGCTGACCAGTTTGATGACGGCGTCCCGGCCGAAGATGCGGCCGATATAAAAACAGAGGACCGCCGCCACCAGCGAACTGATGTAAGTCAGAAGGAAGCCCTTCCAGAACCCGAACATGGCGGCGTTGGCGAAGGCCAGAAGGAATGCCGGAAGAGGTGCCGCAATGGACTGGAAGATCATCAGCGCGAAGGAGACGGCCGCGGCGTAGGCGCCGTAGGAGGCGATGAACGCCTGCAGTTCCTCAAAGTCTCCGGTGGAGAACATGGCGGCAAGTTCCGCCACTCTTTCCCGCAGAGACGGCGTCAGGGCGACGACTGCCACCGCCGCCAGCAGCAGGGCCGCCAGCACGAGCCGGACGATCCGGTCTCTTTTCTGAGTATCCACGCAGGTCACCTCCTGTCAACATATTGTATACAATCCAACAGTAGTATACCGTATTCCCCTTTCCCCCGCAACGTGGTTCTGAAAACAAGAAATGGACTTGACAATCGTTCAAAAAAAGTTCAAAATGAAGGAGCACAAATTGAACGCAATCAATTGCCCGAGCAATTGATTGCATTTCCAAATAAACGGAGGAAACCACCATGTCGAAAGAGAAAAAGCTCACCGAACGCGCCATCGACGTCCTTCCGGATGACGAACTCCTGAAGCTGGACAACCAGCTCTGCTTCTCTCTCTATGTCTGCTCCAAGGAAGTCATCAAACGGTATAAGCCCCTGCTTGAGCCCTACGGTCTCACCTACACCGGATATATCACCATGATGGCCCTCTGGGAAAAGGACAACGTCAACGTCAAGGAGCTGGGCTCCCGCCTGTTCCTCGACTCCGGCACCCTCACGCCCCTGCTCAAGAAACTCGAGGCCCAGGGCTATGTCGAGAGAACGAGAGACCCCCGGGACGAGCGGAACATCATCATCCGCCTGACCGAAAAGGGACGCGAGCTCAAGAGTATGGCCGTCTGTGTCCCGCGCCAGATGATCGACGGGCTGGACATCGGCAACATGAAGGCCGTCGTCCTCATGAAGACCCTCCACCAGCTCATGGATGCCTTCGCGGAAGAAGAGGCAAAAGCTGCTCTGTAACCACAAAACAAAACGTCCACGGACTCTCCGTGGACGTTCTTTTTTTGTTCAGTTGTTCACATCGTGGTGGACGGTGAACCCGTCGGGGCGCAGGACCTTGAACGTGTACCCGTGCTCCAGACACCACTGGATGGTGGGTTCCATCGCGTTGACGGTGTAGGGCTTGACGTCGTGGCACAGGACCACGCTCTTCTTCTGCTTTTTCACACCGCGCACGATGTTTTTGTAGACCTGTTTGGAACTGGTGGTCTCCCCCGCGTCGCCGTCGTAGACGTTCCAGTCGACGTACGTGAGACCCTTTTGTCTTGCCTGTTTGACAAGGCGGTGCATGATGCCGTCGTTGTAGCGCCGGCTGACCGTATTCGAACTGCCGCCCGGGAAGCGGAACAGGGTGGTGATGTGCCCCGTCTGCTTGCGGATGACCTCGTTCATCCGGTTGAAGTCTCTCCAGTAGGCGGCTTCGCTTTTGTAGATGGCGCTGTAGTCGTGGCTGAAGGTATGGATGGCCACCGCGTGGCCCGCCCGGTATTCTTTGGCGATGCACCCCTGGTACTGCGGGGAGACGTTCGTGACAAAGAAGGTGGCCTTCACGTCATACTTCTCGAGGATGCCGAGAAGCTTGTCGGTGTACGGCCCGGGGCCGTCATCGAACGTGAGATAGATGACTTTGGAGCCGTCCGCCTTTTGAGCGGTCGTTTTCTTCGTCGTCTTTTTCGTCGTAGCCTTCTCTGTGGTGGTCTTCTTCGCGGCCGGCTTTCCGGTCGTCGACTTTTTAGTCGTCGTCTTCTCGGTCGTCGTCTTTTTCGAAGGAGTCGTCTTTGTCGTGGTCGTCTTCGTCGTGGTGGCCCTTGTCGTGGAGGTCGTCACCGTCTCTTCCTGTTTTGTTCCAAACAGTTCTTCCGAGAGGGTGGCTTTTGAGTCTTCACTGAGGCCGTGGACTCCGTGCAGGATGATGCCCACACTGACAATGGCAGAGGCGACCACAAAGATCAGAGCGATGATGACGGCAATGGTGCCGCCGGACGGTCGGTTCATGGGTGTTGTTTCTTCTTTCTATCGTAAATTCAGGAATTATCGTTTTTTTGCGGAATAGGCGCGCATGAGCGCGGTCAGGACGCCGAAGATGCCGAGGTCTCCGAGGAGACAGAGGCCGGTCAGCACGCCGGTGGGCACCGGGAGGATGCCGGCGAAGTGCAGCCCCAGTGAGACCAGGCCGGTC